>NZ_JTLG01000029.1:107959-115217 GCF_000799095.1 Chitinibacter sp. ZOR0017
GTGGTTGAAGCACACGAGTGGCCGCTTAGGCCGAATAGCTCTGGCGCAAATCAAAAATGATGAAGGCCGCAACCCGATGGTTTGCGGCCTTTCGTTTTCAAGGGTTGGCATCGACAACTCGGCCTTAGCGGACAAATACACTCCATTTAGAACAGCCATAGTGAGGCGCCACATCTTGCAGTCAATTTGTGGTTAAGTATGCAACAGTAAAACAAATGATCAGTCCCATAATTGACCCTAGTTCAGGTCAAGGCGTAAGATCCAACTAATTATTTTTCTGCCTTATAGGTATTCTTTTGCCTCATTGATTAGCTACTCGTTCAGCTGACCCCATTTACTCCAGCCACTGTGGAGTTTGTGCTCGGCTGCTCAATTCCTGCCTTATCTTTCAAGCTATTTGAAGATAAAGGCATGGTGTTAGCTATCAATTTAGGAATACCTCTTCATGCTTTTTGTTGAGTATTGGCTACGGCGTCCATCGCTGACGTGCCTACATCCACATCTATCTATCCTACGTCAAAGTGATCTCTCAAATAGCTCTGCTGGCCTTCAGCTTTGCTTGCTATTCAATAAAGCACACCTAGTGCTTAGCTTCGCCTGCTACGTACTAGGTGTTGGCAGAGCTGCAATACCTTTTTCGGTAGCGCTTTCATTTCTTGCCAAATTGAGTGGTCCCCCAGGTTGTTGGTTATGCGCTTAAGTCAAGCGCTGAGATTCAAGCCTTAACGGCTAATTCCTATCCGCTTTCTTGTATTTGCAAGGGGGCATTTGAATCTAATTCACCAATCTGGGTGTCATGTATGTCTATTATTTCTACCACCAATTTGGGTGTGTCTTTTGCTGCGCGTAAACTATTTTCTGGCGTGAATGTAGCCATCCATTCGGGGGACCGAATTGGTTTGATCGGCCAAAACGGAACAGGGAAAACATCGCTGATCAACGCCTTACTTGGGCAGCTCGAGCCCACTTTCGGTGCAGTCAATAAATCGGGGACTGCCAATATCGCTGTCTTGTCACAAGAGTTGCTTGGTGGACTCGCCTCGCAGTTCGATGGCACTTGCTCGCTTTATGATGCAATGATCGAGCTATTTGCAGTGCTACGTGGGCAGGAAGAAATCTTGCGAGCCATGGAAGAGCGGCTAGCCACTGCAACTGAGCCGGAGCTTGAAGAGTACGGTCGATTACTCGCCACATTTGAAAGAGATGGCGGCTACGATTATCTGAATCGGACGGAAAGAACGCTATCAGGACTGGGTTTCGCTCACGAGGATTGGTCTCGCCCGGTATCTACATTTTCGGGTGGTGAGAAAACTCGCATGCGCTTGGCGCAATTGTTGTTGTCGCAAGCAGATTTACTCATTCTGGATGAGCCAACAAACCATTTGGATGTTCAGGCGATTGAATGGCTTGAAGGAGAGTTACGACTCTATAAAAAAGCATTGTTAGTGGTAAGCCATGACCGCCGCTTTTTGGATACGGTTGTGACGACAATCTGGGAGCTGTCTGAGCATGGCGTGGAGGTCTATCCAGGTAGCTATTCCATCTATCTCAAGCTTCGAGATCAACGTAGAGCGGCATATTTGAAATTATTTACTGAGTCAAAGCAGCGGTTACTTCAAAGTACAGATTTCATTGCCAAAAACATTGCACGCGCCAGTACAGCTAGCCAGGCCAATGGATTGTTGAAGCGTGTATTTACCGATCTGCTTATCATTGAAAAGTTGGGTGTTGAGCAGCTGAACTCCAATAAGGGGCTATTGGAAATGGAGTTCGAGCGGGTGCGTACACCGGCTTGCAGCGAAGTAATCCGGCGAGTTCATGCTCTTGCGCCAGAAAAACGTCGCTTGAGTCGGCCGAAGTTTGTGCTTGCACCTTCTACGCCAGTTAAACGGGTGTTGATCCAAGGTGAAAACCTAGTCGTCGGCTTTAAGGATCACGAGCTGTTTATATGCGAACACTTTACGGTGCAACGTGGTGAACGCCTAGCGATAAGCGGCCCTAATGGATCAGGTAAAAGTACTTTACTCAAGATTCTGCTGGGCAATCAGAATGTACTCGAGGGCACTCTAAACGTAGATGAGTCAGTCAAAGTGGCTTATTTTAGCCAAACTCGCAATTCAGTTGATCCTGCGCTTCGGGTTATCCAAACTTTGACTGAGAAGCGAGGTATGAATGAGCAAGACGCGCGCAATTTATTGGCCAAATGGCTGTTTCCTGCCGAGAGCGCGTTCAAACGTGTTTCGCAACTCTCTGGCGGTGAGCGGACGAGGCTTGAGTTATCGCTGTTAGCTGCAGATGGGATGAATCTACTGATACTGGATGAGCCTACTAATCATTTAGACATTGAATCACGCGAGGCATTGCAAGAGGCCGTGCAGAGTTGGGACGGCACGGTGCTTTTTGTATCGCATGACCGATGGTTTCGCGATATGGTTGCAACCCGTGTTCTCACCATTCGTGATGGGGTCTTATGCTAAAGAATAAAGTACCGTAGTTCTCTCTAATTTGGCCATCGACAAAGAGGATTTGACTGTCGGTTTGGTCCGAACAGCTTAGTTAGCAACCTGAAATAATTAAGGCCGCAACCTGATGGATTGCGGCCTTTCATTTTCTCTACTTCGGAATCCCAAAGCGGACTTTCATGTTCGAACCATCAAGGTCTATTTGCAGTTGCATTGCAGACGCTAACGTTTAAGTTCAGCGGATTACCAGCAGCGCAGCTGATGGGAAGTCCGCTGCAACGCAAGGTTAGACAAAAATCTTATTTACTTTGCGAATGACTAAATGAAGCCAGGGCAGATCTGCCCGTCGGACTGTTCCGGTCAACTAAATCCTGTACGGAGTTTGTTTTTTCGATTAGATCCAAGCCATACTGAGAGAACGTCCTCTCATGGTATACGTTTATTGACAGAAGTGGATTCGTGTATATCTGAGTAAAGGCATCGTAGGCGACCATGGCATTCATCAAGGGCCCAAACAAACTATCTGAATCACGTTTCTCGGCAAACAATCCAGTAATGAATTCAAGATTATCAACATGGCCGTACAACTTCGATAATTGTTCAGCAATGTTAGCGTCCCCTGTTAGTTCGCGAAAGCTTGAGTATGGTTTAAACCCAAAATGCTCCCTATATTTGTTGAAACTGTCCAAGCGGAAATCACGCCCCATTTTAATGGTGTTGTATTCTGCCATCGCCATAAATGTAGGTACATTACGCAACCCGATAATGCCTGCCGCGTTCTTGCTGGCAGCATCAATAATAGCGTTGAGGCCAACGCTCTCAAGTAAAGAATTATTGAAGCGATACTCCTTTTCACCATAGCTCTTGCCTTCAATGCGGATGCTGTCCGGAATAAGACCGTGCCATCTATATAGCATGTCAAACTCTATGGAAATCCATGGCCAGCGGTACCATGATTTGCTTTCGGCGAATTTGGTATCGAACTCAAATATATCAGAACCTGATATATGGTTGATATAGTCGACCACTACGAGTTTCATTAAAATTACCGTATTTATCATACGTGCCGTTTGAAATAGTCGCTCATCGTCCCAGCTCGGGTTTTCTTTGGCAAGGTTCTCACATATGCGGTTATGCTCTCTCATGAACAATGTACTGATAGCCACATAACCAACCGATGAATTTCCTCTCTCCAAGCCGGTTGCATACAATGACGGCCAGCGACTTTTGTCCCAAACACTAATGATTCCATAAATGCTGTTGTCCGCCACATAGGGTAAATTTTTATAGTGAGTCTTTACTTTCCAATTTCCGTCGTTACCGATCTCACCTAGATAGTCTAGAAACTCCTCTCCATTGATAACTTGACTTCGAAGCTTCCCGTCTTTTTTGCTACGTAAAATTCCTGCAGTATGCTCGGTTAGCCCGTAAATTTGGCATAAGTCGATATTATGATTAGAAGTATTCATGCGCCGATCAATGGGATGAACACGCAGAACACTGTCTGTAAACCATTGCGCAAAGAACATGAAGAGCGTTGACGAGCGACTTGTATGCATTTCTCCTTGTCGCATGAACAAGTTTGTAATTGCACCGAATTCAGTTCCGATTGGTTTATTATCGACCGGAAGCTTTTTGATAAAGTCGAGACTGGCCGGCGGAAGGTGCCTAGATGAATAATTTCGGTCGGTGAGCATTGGCCAACTAGTGTACTCACCTGGTGGCCCTTGATCAGTAGCCTGCATAGGGATATGTGACCAAAGCCCAAACGCAAGTGGTCGAGGTACCGTAGCGTTACACAGTTTATTGGTGGCATAACGGTTTATCGATTTCTCAAGACCTGGAATTTTTTTCAAAACTTTGGCTATAGAAATTAACGACATGTGTTCACTCCAAAACTTGTCAATTGCGAATATTCGCGTTCTCGTCGTCTAACGTTCGCCATAACCGGCAGTTTGAAGCGGCGCGACGAAGGAGCGCCGCTTCAAACTTTCCGAGTTGATGGCGTTGTTATACACATTTTCCCGTTTTACTCGCCACCTTCTTGAAGAGCGTCCAATATTTTTTTTGTCGTGTTTTAAAATCCAGACTTTGCGGTGCTGAAAACAAAACCGGTTGGCTGGGCTTCCCGCCCGACTGAGGCAACTACTCTGGGAGCATAAAAAATATTTGATTACCGACAGTTTGTATCTGATCTTTTTTGAAATAACCGACGTACTTCAATAGCTCGATCTTTTCCTTATCCAATCCGCTCAGAAGAGCTGGTAAGCTCTGAAGTTTTACCGTAATTACATTCGATCTATTTCCTTCTACCGTTGAGCCAATCTCTGCCCTCAGATTTGCACTAGCACCTGTTTCTGCTGTCGATTTCGTTGATGTTGTATTACTCCCGGTATTTTCTGACGCGGAGGAGGAGCCGCTCTTCCCGGATTCAATATTTGATGACGAAGATTTGTTTCCACCTGTTTCGGCAGACGAGCCAGATGTGGATGACGATGAGCTCTCTGTGCTGTTACCCGACGTGTCTTTTGTGCCAGTGGAAGCTGATGATTCATTTGTCGTAGTAGCTTTTGATGTGGTGCCAGCACTGGCTTCTAATTTTCTGGTGTCTGTCGCTTTACTGCTGATATTGAATGTCACTTGAATCTCGCTTGTGGCGATGCCCAGCATCTTGTCGCCCTTAGCTTCCTCTAGGGCTCTCATCGACGCACCAACAGATCTAAACGCTTCTTCCAGTGTGATTGCTTTTTGCGGATCACCTGTTACTTTTTCAGCATTTTGAAAAAGTGCGCATCCAGACAAATAAATGGTCAGAACGATCACGATTGCTGATTTCATAGCTCCCTCCAGTTGGGTTTGTGCATAACGTAAAGGTAACCGGCGCGGCAAGGCAGCCAGGCCGTGGCGTGACCGGTTGACCGACAAGTTAGATTTCACCCAGCGGATTTACAGCGGAATTCGGACGCTGCTGAGCCACTGACCTACCAAAGCGTACGCATCTGATCGTCTATCGAGCGAGGGAACTTCAACTTGGACTTAGGTAAATTTTATAGATTTGTATCACGAAATTACTTTCATAAAATGAAATTTTTTTGATGAAATTTCATTGAAAATCTTACATCCACAACAAAGCAAATTTCAATCAAGGGTTTTTATCGATGCAGTGCCCCAGTAATCCCTGTGGTGGCACGCAGAATTTGGCCACCGACAAAGATCTATAACTGTCCGCTTAGGCCGATGAACTGCCGCTGCCGCTACATCAAAAACAGCAGACTGCTATCGACCATAGCGGACGCCTGACTATGAAATTAGGGGCTTGAGCATTCTTTTTAAGTGTAATTATTGCTGAGTTATCTACAAGAAATCGCTTACAAGAGGCCAGCCCGGATTGATTGAATAAGTGTTTTCCCGTATATTTGCAGCCCTTGATTTAACTTTCTTATCTTGTCATGTATTTTTCTGTGATTAGTGAGCTTCTTGACAAGTATCGTCATTTTTTTCGTGTCGTCTGGGCTGCTCGCCATGAGCTTGATGTGAAACCGCGCAGCGCTGATGAATTGGCTTTTCTGCCTGCTGCGCTCGAATTGCAAGAATCCCCACCTCATCCCGCCGCCCGTGTCACCGTCTGGGCTTTGCTGGGGTTTATCACTCTGGCCATTTTGTGGGCGTGTTTTAGCAAGATTGATGTCGTTGCCGTTGCCCCCGGTAAATTGATTGTTTCCGACCAAAGCAAAACCATCCAGTCACTTGATCCTGGTGTTGTTAAAGCCATTCATGTCCGTGATGGACAGGCGGTGCGTGCCGGACAATTGCTGATTGAGCTGGACAACACGGTCTCAGGTGCCGAGAGCCTGAAAAATCACGATGCCTGGCTGGATGCGCGGCTTGATATATTGCGTGCTACCGGTTTGATTAATGCACTGCAGCGAAATCAAACGCCAGTCTTGGGTGATGATGCTAGTCTCAGCCACCTCCCCAATATCAGCCTACGGCGCAGCGCCACTCAGCAAGAAATGCTCAGCAGCTGGCAAGAGCTGCAAGCCAAGCTGGCTACGGTAACTGCTGATACCGCCCGCAAGCAGGCCGAGCGTAACGGCGTGCAGGATCAGGTCAAAAAACTGGAACAAACGCTGCCCATCATGCGCCAGCGCGAAAGCGACTATCAAGACTTGGTTACCAAAAATTTCATGTCCAAACACGGCCTGCTCGACAAGCAACAAGCCCGCATCGAGACCGAACAAGACCTCGCCAGCCAGCGCAACAAACTGCTGGAGCTCAACGCCAGTATCAGCGCCAATCATCAGCAAGCTGCCGCCATTAAAGCGGAATACATGCGGGCGCAAAATGAAATGCTGGCGCAAGCCAGTGAGCGCGCCGCCGCACTGGGTCAGGACGTCGTCAAAGCCGATCAACTGCAAAAACAAACCCGTTTGACCTCGCCGGTTGATGGCGTCGTGCAACAGCTCGCAATCCATACCGTTGGCGGCGTCGTCACCCCCGCGCAAGCACTGATGGTGATCGTGCCACAAGGTCAACAACTCGAAGCGCAGGCCATTCTGGAAAACAAGGACATCGGCTTTATCAATGCAGGGCAAGCAGCCGCAGTCAAAATCGAAACCTTCAATTACACCAAGTATGGATTTATCGACGGGCAAGTCAGCAACGTTAGCCTTGATGCCATTCCCGATGAAAAGCTCGGATTGGTTTATCAAGCCAAGGTCAAACTCAAGCAAAGCAAAATGAATATTGAGGGTAAATGGGTCTCGCTCGCACCGGGCATGGCAGTTAGCGTGGAA
>NZ_JTLG01000003.1:0-89520 GCF_000799095.1 Chitinibacter sp. ZOR0017
GAGGCCGAACTATACCCACCCATCGAAAACACGTCAACACCAATCCAACGAAAAAGCGCCAACAAGTCGATAAGCGATTGATTTGCAAAGCAGCGAGCACCAAAGAAAATCGCGCCCAACCAAGAAGAGCTATCAACCCCCACGCCCAGCAGCACTGCAGCACCAGCGCAAACATCGCCAAAACCACGCCTAGAAACACCACAGCCCGCTGACGCGGGCTGTGGTTGCTCTAAAAGTGAGCTTTAGTAGCAGTGTTCGGTGGGGCAAGCGCTCACCGCTGAACTACTTTGTGGCAGCCAGATACTCACCGTCACCCCTGCGGCGGGACGACTATCCAAAGCTATGTCACCCGCATGCAGCCGGACAATATCTTTACTCATGGCCAGCCCCAGCCCTGTACCCGGTTGATGACCAGAATGATCCGCGCGATAGAAGCGCTCGAAGGCATGCTCGAGCTGCTCGGGCTTCATACCGATGCCGTGGTCACGAATACTCAGTAATACTCCGGCGGCATCACCCCGCATTTGCGGCCGCAGCTGTAGATCAACTTGCTTGTGTTCGGGGCTAAATTTGATGACATTACTAAATAGGCTAGAAAACAGTTTCAGCATGACATGCCGATCTACCTGGACCAAACATTGCTCAACTTGGTAGTCACGCGTCACCAGAAAATCATCTGCCCCAGCAAAGCTAGAGCTAACCGCCATTTCAAGTAGCTCCCGCAAATCATGGTTAGCGAGTTTAAGCTTATCGCGGGTCAGCTCATCCAGCTTGCTCAGGCTGAGTAAATCTTCGATCAATTCGGTCATATTGACCGACTGACGATTGATAGTGGCCAACATGTCTTGCTGCATCGCTGCGGGCACGGGGCGACTCACCAATAACTCGGAAAAGCCGCGAATACTCGCGAGCGGCGTGCGCAATTCATGCGCGGCCATGGTTAGGAATTCGGTTTTTAGTCGATTAGCTTCAACCTCGGCAGTGATATCCCGCAAATACAGCACCACCCCACCCTCTTCATCGGCCGTGGCGCCTTGCAACTCGATCACCCGGCGATAAGGCACATTAAAAGACAGGTGCAGCGGCAAATGGGTATCGAGCATTTGCGCCAGCGAGGGGCAAGCTGGTGCCTGAGCGGTTTGTAACCAGACTTCAAAATCACGCCGTTGCAAATGATCAAGCTGTTCGGTAGAAAGCCCCAGCAAGCGCTGAAAGCTCGGGTTGGCATAATTCAGCACCCCATCGGCGCCAAAGTAGGCCAAGCCATCCGGGCTTAAGCGCATCACGGTGTCGAGCTGCTTGGATTTATTACGCAGACGACTGGCGAGTCGATTGGCGTCAGCCAAGGACATTTGGTTGGTTCGGTGCATCAGTAGCATATCGCCACTGGCATCGTGGAAAGCAAAATCCCCCATCCCCAGGCCCGCCGCCTGCATTTCCTCGCTTGAGGTCAGTACCGGCGAAAGTAATAGCAATAAGCCTTCTGCCCGAACCAGAATGTTGCCACGTAAGCGTAACGCTCCCTGCTGACGCGCTTGCACAACCAAGGCAACATCATGCTGAGCGGCTAATTCCTGCACAGTTGCCACTTTGGGGCGCACGATCGCAAAGCAATTCTCAAAGTATTGCCCCGCAGCCAAGCTTGGAAAAGCTTTACAGAGTGATACCCCTGCCTTGTATATCTGACCCTCTGGATTTAGCGCCAGATAAAAGGGGAAAGCTTGCGCCAATTCAGCTTCAGTGAGGTGAATCATGCCCGTCTCCGCGTAACCCGCGTTTGGCTCAGCTTCAAGCTTCCTGAATCCGGAAAACTCCGGCACACCCTGCCCGGCTTGGTAATTGCTCGATCTCAATAGGCTGGCCAAATCGCTTAGCCAGCCCTTTGACCAAGCCCACCACCATCGGCGCTAGCCCTTCCCGCTGCGACTGATAAAGCAATACATAGCGGCCCGGCCCTTCATCTTCGACTGAAAATACCGGGGCGACCATTTGGGCAAAGACAGTTTCGATACGGCTATGCATCTGGTCTAGATTGCCCAGAAATTCGCGCAGACTAGTCCCCGCTGTTTGCAGCAAATCGGCATAGCCCTCTTCGGCGGTATACATAATCCAATATTCGCCAAATGCTTCCAGCACCTGCTCGGGGCTCATGCCCATTTCTTGCGATACGGCACCAACCAGCTTGTAAGTCATTTGATCGGGGTAGGCACTGATCGCCACAAAGCCATCATCAGCAATACCGGCCTGCTTGCAGACGCGTGCCCAGCCGGTCGGGCCCAAATGTTGTTCCACTAACTGCTCGACTGCGCGATTCACCAATCCATACATGATGTGCTCCTCCAAATTTGTTTAGAGCCCAACCAGCTGCAACCAGAGGTGCGCAGGATCGGGAATACAACGTTCAGGGCATTGCGAGGCCAAGCACAGCTCCCGCGCATGAATCAACTGCGTGAGATGTTCACCCACATACTGCACCAGGCGCGGGCTATGCCCACTAAAGACCGCCGCCACCGGTTGTAATTGGGCGGGGCCATGGCCCTGAGTGAGCAAATCATCCAGCTGCAGCACCAGCGCGGTCATCTGCGCTGCCTCGTGCACCAGCTCGCCCTCGGCCGTATGCTGAATACCTTGCGCTAAGAGCGCCATTTGCAAAACAATCAGCTCACTCATTTGCACTTCGGGCACCGGGCTGGCCGCCAGCAAAAAGGGCACGGCCTGTTGCACGGCCCCATCGCCCGTGCGCAAAATCGCCGCCAGCATGGCCGCACGACACAACTGCTCACAGGATTTGCGATCAAGCCCGGCAAAGTGTGCGAGCAAACCCGCCAGCACCCCAATACGATAGCCACGACGTTGCTCAAATGGCTGCAACTCTTCGGCCAGCGTAGCCCAGCGCAGTAACACATCAATCTGCCCAGCGTGCATCTGCTGCATCATTTCTTCGCGCTGGCGCAGCGCCACCTGCATATCGGACATCACTTTATACAGCTGGGCATAAGCCATGCTTTCGCGGTCACTCGGCGGCGGAGCACTCGACCAGCGCGATATCGGATCGGGCAAGGCCTCAGTGACTTCGATTTCTTCTTCAATCTGCCAATCAAATTGGTAATCCATGCTTACCTCCTCGCTGGGCTAGATAGGCAACAAGGGCAGCCACAATGAGACGGTTGTCCCCTGCCCCCAGATGCTATGGAGTTTGATTTCGCCGGAATGGAGCTCGATGATCTCTTTCACCAGCGACATTCCCAGCCCCGTACCGGGGATAGATCCGGAATCATCAGCGCGGTAAAACCGTTCAAACACGCGTGCCAACTGCTCTTCGGTCATACCAATGCCCTGATCCGCCACATGTAGCGCTACCCAACCCGCACGGCTGAAATCAAAACTGAGGGTAATTTCGCCGCCTTGCGGGGAATACTTCAGCGCATTAGACAGGACATTCAACAACGCCTGCTGAAGCTTTGCGACATCGGCATTAACCATGGCCTTGGGTAGCTCGGCCGGGAGAATTTTGGCGCTGTAATCATTTTGATTAATGGCTTTGACACTATCTTGTAGCACTTCAGCAAAATCAAGCGGCTGCAGATGAATATCTTTGCCGCCACGTGCTTCGATGCGAGCCAGATCCAATAGCTCGTTCAATAGCCCAGTCATCCGGCGGGATTGCCGCAAAATCGTATCCAGGATATCGCGCACAGTTTCTGGCGGAAAATCACGCAAGCGCAGCAACTCGGCAAAGCCCATGATCGATGCCATGGGTGTACGCAGCTCATGCGCGGCGGTAGAAAGGAACTCGCTTTTGATCATTTCTACCTGATGTTGCTGGGTAATATCGCGCAACTGCAGTACGGTGGCAGTTGTTTCACTACCGGCATTAAATAGCGTAATTTCCAGATAGCGATTAGGTTTACCTTGCAGCTCGAGCACCGGCAGGTTGTTCAAGAGCATGGGGGCAAAATCAAATTCAAAACCAAAGTCGTCCGGCTTTTGCTGCAACTTTTGTACCCAACGGCATAACTCAAAGCGCGGGGATTTATCGGTCAGCAGCACATTGAGCATGGATTCGGCCTCGGGCAACCCCACCCCGGTGAGATCCCCAATCGTGATATTGACCAGTTTTTCAAATGGCGGATTGGCATAGGTCAGGTTGCCGGAGAGATCAAAGGTGGCAAAACAATCGGGCGTGAGGGTGAAAATCACTTCCTGCCGGAAAGCAAAATCCATCATCATTTTTTCGCGGCGTTTCACCTCGGTCACATCCGAAATAATGCCATTCACCCGCACGCCACCATCACCCGGTTCCCGCACCGGGTGGAAATGATTGCAATGCCAGCGCACCTGGCCATCGGGCAAGACCACACGGTATTCCAGCTCGGCGCCTTGGCCGCTAGCAGCACCATCAAATGCCGCTTTAACTGCGGGGTAATCTTCGGGGTGCACTAATTTGAGCCAGCCCTGCGGGCTGTGCAGCATATCGGGCTGATCCAGCCCCAGCCACTGTCGCGCTAAGGGGCTGAGGAAAATAAACTCATCCATCGCCGCATTGGCCGAGTAGAGCAAATACTCTTTCTCGCCCAACACCCCGGAAAGCACGTGGTCCAGATCCGCCATTTCCTCGTCGCACCAAGCCTGCTGCAAAAGCAGATCGGTTTCACTCGAGCGTAAGTGCTGCGCCAAGTCCAGCATGGTTTGCGCCACTAAAGTGCCGGGTTCATCCAGATTGCTGGGCAGGGTGGGTAATGGCGCCTCGGTATTTCTTGCGGCTAGCCACGTCTGAATTTGCCGCGCCAGCACCGTTAAGGCTTCAGGCGTGGCGAGTGCAGTATGCGCAAGCGGTGTACTGCCGCCTACCGACATGGATCGAGTCATAGTGGACTCCTTAGCCGGCGCAACCGGCAACTCAATCAAGCGCCCGCGGCGGCGCGCTCTTGCAATAGTTTCTCGATGGTATCGATCAACTCTAAGGGGCTAAACGGCTTGGTCAGGTAACCATCTGCGCCAGCTTGGCGGCCAGCCTCGAAATCAGATTGCTGCCCCCGCGCGGTTAGCATAATGATGGGGATATGGCGTAATTCCGGGTCGGATTTAATCCGAGCACAGGCCTGCAAGCCGTCGATCTCACCGGGCATCATCACATCCATCAAGATCAACGATGGCCGCACAGCCTGGGCCATTTTGACCCCGAGCAAGCCATGATCCGCTTCATGCACTTCGTAATTACCAAACTGCATGGTCATATTAATCAGCTTGCGAATATCGCTTTGATCTTCCACTACCAGAATTGAGGTTTTCATCATGCACCTCTGCACTTGGTTAATCGGCTATTTCACTATAGCTACGGGGTTTTCATCCGCCGCGCCATCAGCTGACTAATGTCATGGGCGTAACGCTCGATCTGCGCGGCATTCACCTCGGCTTCTTTGCGTGGCGCGCCAGTCGGCAGTTCTAGGGTGATACCGCCGCTTTCTTCATCCAGCCGCACATGCCCGCCATAGCGTTGCACCACCGCCTTTGCCAGCGCCAAGCCCAGCCCCAAACCCGCGGGGCGCGCCGCCGAGCCGGCCTGCGTACCATGAAAAGGCATAAATACGCGGTCACGCATATGTGCCGGAACTGGCCGGCCGCTACTCGAAAACACCAGCGTGGCGAATTCGCCGTATTGCCGCGCTTTGATCAGAATTTCGCCGCCTTCCACGCTGCGTGCCAACATGTCTTCCAGCACGGAGGTCACGGTTTCTTGCAACCAAGTTTGGCTGCCATACACCGGTGGCAATTCGGTGTGATCCAGCCCGCTTAAAGCAAAATTGACTTTGCGCCCAGCGGCTTGCTGGCGTGTTTGCTCCAACGCCGTTTTGACCAAATCTGGCAGCATCACCCGCTCGATCGCCCCCAGGGGCTCTCCGGCATGCAGTTGCGCTAGACCCGTAATCTGTTTCAGGCATTGCCGTACTTCGGTGAATAAATCGAGTGCCTGCTGATGCAGGGCTGCATCGGGGCTAGCGCTGGCTTGCGCCAGCGTGTCGAGCAAGGCTTTGGTGGGTGTGATGCATCCGTCATACACCAAAGTGAGGAGATTATCGACGGTGGACTGATAAAAATGCTGGGCCGCCACATCGCGCAATAGCAGCACCAAATCATCCCCCACCGGGCTGCGCAGCAAAGTAGCGGCTAGGCTTTCCTGCCCCGGCACTTCCAGTTGAAACTGGCTGGGCAATTCGATATAGCCGGCGCGCACGCCGGTGAGCTGCTTGCCGACGGCATCCTGCTGCAAAATTTGCCCCATCAGCAAGCCGAGCATGCGCTTGGCGGCTGGATTGGCAAATCGGGCTTTGCCTTCCGGAGATAAAATCAGCACACCATCGCTCAAGCTATTAAATAGCAAGCTCATCCCGGTATTCATGATTCACCTCCCGCGTGCTGGGGCCTTGGTTTGAATCTATATCAGCATTTACTTATAAACAAAGCCATCCGGCCTACACGTAAGGTTTAGCTGACAAGCGGTTTGACCGCCGCCACAGCGGCACTACGCCGGCGGCGATCATTCTGATTGCTAGCTAATCGGCTGCCATTGCGCAATGGCTTTCTATCGCCACCAGCTCGGCCAAGCGCATTTTTTGCCGACCATCGGTCGTAAAGTTATCGTCAGCCAGCCAGCGCTGATAGGCGCGCCAACGGGCCGGCCATTCACAATCAATAATCGAAAACCACGCGGTATCGCGGCTGCGGCCTTTGTTCACCGTGGCCTGCCGAAAAGTGCCTTCATACTGAAAGCCCAGCCGCTCGGCAGCGCGACGGGAGGGCTGATTAAGCGCATTGCATTTCCACTCATAGCGCCGATAGCCCAGCGCAAAGGCCTGCTGCATCAGCAACACCATGGCGGCGGTGGCCAGCCGCGTGCGCTGCAGGGCCGGCGAAAAATGCAGCCAGCCCACTTCGATCGACCCCGCGTGCGGATCGATGCGCAAATAGCTGGCCAAGCCCAGCGCCTGCCCGCTGGCCGCAGCGATAATCGCGTAATACTGTGGGTCACGCGCTTGCGCGCGGCGTGTGAGCTCTGCCGTGAATTCGGCCAGCGTGGCATAGGGGCCGGCGCTGAAGTAAGTCCACAGCGCACCACTATCGGCGCTGAATGCCTGCCACAAATCGGCGGCATGCTGCTCTGCATCCAGCGGCTCTAGCCGGCAGCCCCAGCCGGCCAGCACTTGCCGCGGCGGAAACTGCGCCCCTTGCCAGTTGGGGACCAATGGCCCCAAGGGCTGGCCAAATTCATTGAGATACACCCCAGTAGTATTTGGCTCAACACTCACAGCGGATACCCTCATCGAGCAATACCCCCGGCTCAGCCCCCGTGGCGACGGCATAGCCATCCTGTTGCCACCAATGAATACCGCCAATCAGCTCTTTCACCTGAAAGCCCAGTTTGGCCATTTTGTAGGCGCCCCAGGTCGAGCCATTGCAGCCGATGCCGTCGCAGTAACACACATACACTTTGCTGCGATCCAGCTGCGCCGTACTCGCCGCCGTCATCGTGCGATGCGGAAAGGAGATCGCCCCGGGGATATGCCCAGCCTGATAAATCTCGACCGAGCGGGTATCCAGCACCACAATCTCCGGTGCCTTGGCCAGCAAATCGGCGGCAAGATCCGCCGGATCAGTGCGAAACTGCAATTGCGCTGCAAAAAACTCGGCGGCAGCACCCGGGGTGGCCAGACCACTACTCAATACCACACTCATGTTCTTGCTCCTTTCGTGAAATCATCTAAACCACCGGCCGGCCAGCTCACTCGCCAGGTGGCAATGGTCTGACCATCCGGCGCCGCCCAGCTGGCGGCTTCCTGCTGGCTCGCCCCCAGACGCAAATAAAACGCGAGTGCCGGGGTATTGGCCTGATTGCAATATAAATAAAGACCTTGCGGGTCATACCCCAGCAGGGCAACTTGCGCAGCCGCATGTTGCAGCAGCTGGCGCCCCACGCCCTGCCCTTGCCAGCCAGTGGCCACATGCAAGTTATCCAGATAATGCCCCCACTGCGGGTGATGGGCCGGATACAGGCAATAAAAGCCCACCAGCGTCGCGCCGGCGCGCACCAGCCACACTTGCTGCCCCGGGCTGGGCGCCGCTAAGCGTTGCTGCCAGACAGCGGCCCGCTCGGCAAGCACAGGCTCGGCCAGAAAATCCGCCGCCAGCTGGCCGGCGTAGGTGCGCTGCCAGTTCGCCGCATGCAGCTGGGCAATCTCGGCCGCATCGGCCAGTGTGGCGGCTTGCCAATTCAACATACTGAACTCCCCCATCCAGACCGCCACACGGCGGTGCTTACTGCAGCCCACTTTACGCGCATAATGGCCTACTGAAACCGACCAATTTTGCGCACAGGAGCAGACCAATGTTCAGCCTTCAAGCCTGGCTTAGCGATGAAACGGCGGCGCGCTTGCCGCGGCATGAGCAAATCAGCCGCGCTTTACGGGCCGCGATCCTGGCTGGGCATTGGCCGGCGGGCAGCCGCTTGCCGGCCACGCGCCAGCTGGCCTGCGAATTGGGCCACGCCCGCAGCACCATCGAGCAAGCCTATGCACAGCTTGAGGCCGAGGGCTATCTGCAGCGGCGGGTGGGTGCGGGTAGTTTTGTGAGCCTGCCGGCCAGCTTACCGCTCCGGCGCTCACCCAGCCCGCCGGCGGCCGCGCGCCTCTCGCAGCGCGGGCAAGCGATTGCCGATACGGGCGCCTGCCGCGAGGCCACACTGGGGGTCGGTACAGAGAGCCGCCAATTGTTTAGCGGCCAGCCGGATAGCCAGGCTTTCCCCCACGCGCTATGGGGCAAATTGCTGCTGCAACGCTGGCGGCAGGATGGCCCCGCGCTGATGCGCTATGGCGATCCGCAAGGCTTGCCGGCTTTGCGCACCGCCATTGCCAGCTATCTGGCGCTGGCGCGCGGGGTGAATTGCCAGCCCGAACAGGTGCTGGTGCTCTCCAGCTCGCAGCAGGCCTTGCTGCTGGCCGGGCAGCTATTGCTGGATGCGGGCGAGCTGGCCTGGCTCGAAGAGCCCGGCTATCTGGGCGCGCGCAATGCCCTGCTCGCCGCTGGCGCGCAGCTGTGCCCGGTGCCGGTGGATGATGAAGGCCTTAATACCAATGGGGAGTACCCCAAGCCAAAGCTCATCTATACAACACCTTCACACCAATACCCCCTAGGCATGGCCATGAGCCTGCCACGACGCATGGCATTGCTGGCGCGCGCCCGCGCCGCCGGGGCGTGGATTATTGAAGACGATTACGATGGCGAATTTCAATACGACACCCATAGCCTGCCAGCGCTGCAAAGCCTCGACCCAGATGGGCGGGTGATTTATGTGGGCACGTTTAGCAAGGTGCTGTTTGGCTCCTTGCGGCTGGCGTATATGGTGGTGCCGGCCAATCTGGTCGAGGCCTTCAGCAACGCTCGCACTGCCTTTGACGGGCATAGCAATCAGCTCTTGCAGGCGGTAACAGCCGATTTTATGGCCGGTGGGCATTTCGCCAGCCATTTGCGGCAAATGCGGCTGCTATATCAGCGGCGGCGCGATATTTTGCTCGCCAGTCTGGCCGAGCATTGCCCGGCGTTGTCAGTGCGCCACCACAGCGCCGGGCTGCAATGTGCGGTGTATACCCCGCCCGGCCGCGAAGCGGGCTGGACGACACTCGGCCGAGCCCAGGGGCTGCCGTTGCGCCCACTGGCGCAATTTTATGCCGGCCCGCCCGACCGCGAAGGCTGGCTCATGGGGTATGCGGCGCTAAGCAACGAAGAGATTCGCCGCCAGATCGATACCCTAGGGCGTATCTTGCGCCACAGTGCCTGATGGCACCGCCAGCGGGGCTAAGGGTAATTACTGACAGGTTTTTCCTGATGGTGTCATGCTGGCAGCCTGCGACAATCCAGCCGCATATTATTAATAATATTTAATTCGACTGGAGTGGCTATGCAGGATTGGGTGAACACCATCAATGGCTTCGTCTGGAGCCCGGCGCTGATTTATCTGTGCCTGGGCGTGGGCGTGTATTTTTCGATTCGCACCCGCTTTATGCAGGTGCGGCATGTGCGCGAGATGATTCGCCTGATGTTCGATGGCAAAGCCAGCGATGAAGGCGTGTCTTCGTTTCAGGCGCTGACCATGACGTTGTCTGGCCGGGTGGGCATCGGCAATATCGCCGGTGTGGCCACCGCGATTGCCTTTGGTGGCCCGGGCGCGGTGTTCTGGATGTGGATGATGGCGTTTTTGGGCGCCAGCACCTCGTATGTGGAATGTACGCTGGGGCAGATTTACAAAGAGCGCGTGAATGGCCAGCTGCGCGGCGGCCCGGCCTATTACATTGAACGCGGCTTGGGTATGCGCTGGTATGCGATTGCCTTTGCGCTGGCCACCATTCTGGGTTGCGGCGTATTGCTGCCGGGCATGCAGGCCAACGGTATCGCCAGCGGTTTGGCCAATGGCTTTGGTATTCCGGCCGAAACCACTGCGCTGGGCGTGGTGATTGCGCTGGGGCTGATTGTGTTTGGCGGCGTGAAGCGCATCGCCCGTTTTGCCGAAATCATCGTGCCGTTTATGGCGCTGGGCTACATCCTGATGGCCTGCGTGATTATTGCGCTGAACCTCAGCCTGCTGCCCGAAGTGCTGCGGCTGATTGTGAGCTCCGCGCTGAGCCTGGATGCCGGCTTTGGCGGCATGATCGGCATGGCCATCATGTGGGGCGTGAAACGCGGCGTGTATTCCAATGAAGCCGGCCAAGGCTCGGGCCCGCATGCGGCGGCCGCAGCCGATGTCAGTCACCCGGCTAAGCAGGGCATCGTGCAGGCCTTTGCCGTGTATGTCGATACGCTGTTTGTCTGCTCGGCCACCGCGTTTATGATTTTGATCACCGGTAAATTCAATGTGGTGAATCCCGCCGGCGGCTTCTTGTTTAGCGGCTTGCCGGGGGTGGAAGCGGGTACGAGCTACACCCAATCAGCAGTCGAGAGCATTTTCCCGGGCTTTGGCGCGATGTTTGTCGGTGTAGCACTGCTGTTTTTCGCCTTCACCACCATCATTGCCTACTACTACGTGGCCGAAACCAATGTGGCCTACCTGTTGCGCGGCCGGGCGGGCAGCGATGTGGCGCTGTTCCTGCTGAAATTCGCGCTGCTGGCCACCACCGTGTATGGCGCGGTGCGCACCTCGGATCTGGCCTGGGGGCTGGGCGATATTGGCGTGGGGCTGATGGCCTGGCTGAATATCATTGCGATTTTGCTATTGCAAAAACCGGCGCTGAAAGCCCTGGATGATTACGAGGCACAGCAGGCCAAAGGCCTCGAGCCCGAGTTTGATCCACAAGCGCTGGGCATTCCTAATGCCGATTACTGGACCAGCCGCAGCAACGCCAGCGAACCCGATGTGCGCAAATAAACGTGCAGCGCTCGCGTCAGGTAAAAAACCGCGCCTCGGCGCGGTTTTTTGTTGGCGGGCCCATGCTAGCGCGCCTGATAGCTCTCCACCAGCTGACGCATCAGGCCTTCTTTCACCAGCTGATTAATGCCGGCATTCAGTTCATCCATAAAGCGCGCTTTATACACCGGCGTGAAATAAGCGCTAAACCCCACATGCGCGGTCGGGTCGCCCAGCTGCACGGTTTCAACCAGCTGCAAATGCTGGGTGACGGCCGCCGTAGCTGGGCTGGTTTGCAGGCGATGCAGGGTATAGCGAATCGACAGCGCATCATTGGCATAGCAATCGATGCGCCGCGCCGCCAATTTGAGCAGATTGGCTTCGTTGCTATCGGCTTCGTCGAGGCGAATCTTGCCGTTGCGTGCGGCGGTTTGCAGCGTACGCGCCAGTAAAAAGCCGCGATTCACGCCAATATGCAGGCCAAGAAAATCTTCCGGGAAACGGGTGCGCGGCTTATTCATCACGCTGGGATGGCAAGCAATCAGCAAGCTTTCCTGCCAGAGCGGCACCGAATACGGCACCATATAGCCGCGCTCGCTAAATTGATACGGCGGAAACAAGCCCATTTGCTCGCCACGGCGAATCATCTCTAGCCCGCGCTTCCAGGGCACCGGCCGCAGCTCCAGCTCGAAATTGGTCAGCCGGGTGCTCACCTGCTTGAGAAAATCGACGTAAATGCCCTTAAATTCGCCGTTTTCTACATAGGAATACGGTGGATACGCCTCATCGCCAAACAGCACCACCCGCTCGCGAGCCTGCGCGGTGAGTAGCCAGAGACACAGTAGCCAGCAGAGCCAAGGTCGCAGCATGCAGCCTCCACGGAGCGGTGCCCTATTTCTGCACCTAATGCCCCAGTGTAGTTGAGACCCGCCACGACTGCGGGCCAAGCTTACGAACGGCCTGACGGCTTTAAGCTAGCAAGGTATAGCCCGCAAGGTCATATTAAATAATGCCTGGCGGGCCATACATCCCTAGCGTATGTTTTTCAGGAAGCTCTGCCCATTGCGCCGCAGCTGCTGCACCAGGGCTTCAACGCCGCTTTGATCCAGCTGCTGATCACGCAGATAGAACACCCAATCCACATCCTGCTGGTACTCACGCCACGCCGTGCTGCGCAACAGGCCGGGGCTGCCATCGGGCATGCTGGCGTTGCTCAGCCAGATTTGCAGCGCCAGATACATCGGGTGATCGGGCTGGGCGATCCCGCTGTAATCCTGCATCAGCTCGCCATCCACGTAAAAGCGGATATAGCCATCGCTCACATTCATCAGCAGCGTATGCCAGCCGCGCAGGCTGCCCGATCGACTGGCCGTGGGGTGATTCAACGCATCGTAGGCGGCGATTTCGTAAGTGCCGCTCCACATGGTGGGGCCCGCTTTGCCCCAGCCGCCATTGGGCAGGTATTCAAAATCGATCTCGCTATAGGGTTCGGCGCCTTCCAGATACTGGGTAATGCCAAAGAAGGCATTCACCACCATATCCCCATCGGACCCACTCACCGGCTCATCGCCCAGATACATCCGCGCCGCCCAGGTGCCATTGAGGTAAATCGCCTCTTGTGTGCTGAGCTCGGCTTGCGACACCGTGCCGCTGGTTAGCGTATTGCCATTCACCGTGTCACCACTGGCATTGGTGCGCGCTTTCATCCGCAGTAGCACATTACCCGGATTGGTCGGATCGGGCACAAAGCTGAGATTGTCTGGGCTCCAGCTGCCATTGCTAAAGCCCGGGCCACCACCCCAGCTGCGCACTTGCCAGCCATTGCCGCCCAGCTGGCTGACGCTGCTGTAGCTGAAATCATCAAACAGCAAGCCTTGGCTTGGAATCGTGGGGGTAGGCGCGGGCGTCGCCGTTGGCGCAGGGCTTGCTGTCGGCGCCGCAGTCGGAACAACGCTTGGAGTTGGCCTTGGGCTAGCGCTCGGCGTTGGCACCGCAGTCGGGGCGATGCTGGGTTTCGCGCTGGGGGTCGCCGTCGGCGTCGAGGTTGGGCTGGTCGTGATCACCGGCGTGGGCGCGGGGGTGCTGCTATTCAAACAGGTGCCCATGTCTTTCCAGGCGCCCCAGGTTTCATAGGTCGGCGCGGTATTAACCCACCACTTGGCCACAAAATTATGCCCCTGATAGCTCACCAGCTGGCCAGCCGTATATACCCCGCTTTGCCAGGCCGCAGCGCACTGGCCATGCGGCGGCAAGAATGGCGTCACCACCGGCGTAGGAGTGGGCGGTGGTGGCACCGTCAGATTTGGCGTGGGTACGGGGCTGGCGGTTGGCAGGCTAGTCGGCGCGAGCGTGGGAGCACTGCTTGGCGCAGTACTTGGGCTTGGGGTGGTGGTGCTAAGCAAGCGCCAGAGCGTAGGGGTATTGGCGGGCCGCCAGCCGGCCCCGACATAGGCGGTGTGCGTTAACAACGACTGATAGTCTTGCCCGCCGTCGCTCACTACCGTACCGGCCGGGTAGCTTTGGCCTTCCTGCCATTGCGGACTGGCCGCCTGCGCCACGACCGCGAGGCTCAGCAGCGCGGCGGCGCTGATTGTTTGAAAATGCATGTCTCACTCCGATTGTTGTTTTTTGTGTGCGCGCCCACAGCGCCATTGCCAGCCGCAACGTTCTGCCGCTTAATCAACAGGCTTACAAGGTGGAGCGCAGCGCCAGCTTAAGCGATTGGCCAGTGCCTGAACATGGCCGAATCTGATCTGCGCTTTGTCCGGATGACACCTGTCATGTCGATGATTTACCAAGAATTATTTGAAATTGGCCCCGAAGCCCAGCAAATGAGCGTGGGCGCCCGCAATTACCATCACCCGCATCTGTCTTTGCTGGCTCAGCATGAGATTTTGTTTATGGGCCTGTCGGAAGCGCGCGGGCTGGTGCATGTCGAGCGCAAAGGCGCGCCCTTTCATGTGCTGATCGTGGGGGTGGAAGGCCAAGGCGAAATCATTGCCGGCGAGCAAACCCTGCCACTGGGGCCCAATCAGCTGGCGATTTTGCCGGCCTATGGTCATAGCGGCTTTCGCCGGGTGAGCGAGCATTGGCGCACAGCCTGGTTTTTGCTCAATGATGCGCCCTGCTGGGATCGCCTGCGCGGGGAGACGGTGCGGATTGTCAGTATTCAGCAGGCGCATAGCCTGTTTTACGCCATGTATACGCTCTGCCATGAAGCGCGGCTGGCCGAGGGGCAAGCCAGTGCCACCGCGCTGGAACTGGTGCTGACCTTATTGCAGCGCATGCTGGCCAACGCGGTGAGCGGTGATGCGCTGGCCGAGCGGCTGCGCGAGCTGTTCCGGCCGATTCGCTTTGAGCCGGCACGCGCCTGGCGGGTGGATCAGCTGGCGGCGCAATATGGCGTATCGGCGGCGCATTTTCAGCGCCTGTGCCAGAAAAATCTCGGTGCCACCCCACAGCAGTTAATCATCGAACAACGCATGCTGCGGGCGCAGGAATTACTCAGCACCGGGCGTTACACGGTGAGCGAAGTGGCGCTGCTGATCGGCTATGAAGAAGTGGCGAGTTTTTCGCGCCGCTATCGCGCGCATTTTGGCGGCTCGCCCGGCGAGCTCTTACGTCCATTGCGCCAACAATGGATACCCGATGGGGTATCGACTGCGACAGCAATTTAATCAATCATCCTCTGGCAATACCCCTGCTACCGTATCTGCAGCAGCGGATTCATCCACCACCACCCGGTTGCGGCCTTGCGCCTTGGCGCGATACAGCGCCTGATCCAGCCGGCTAAAGAAGGCCGCACGGGTTTCGCGGCGCTCCCAACGGCATACACCAAGGCTGATGGTGAGGCTTTGTTCGGCCGGCAAGCCCAGCGGCGCGGCGGCCACGCGCTCGCGTAGGCGCTCGGCCCATTGCGCGGCCTGCGCCAGATCGCAATCATCCAGCAGTACGATAAATTCTTCGCCGCCCCAGCGGGCCACCACGTCACCCGCGCGCCCCTGCTCACGCAGCAACTGCCCCAGTGCCCGCAGCGCGGTATCGCCCACCTGATGGCCATGCTGGTCATTCAGTAGCTTAAAGTGATCCACATCCAGCAACACCCCGCATAAAGGGCGCGGCTGGCGCGCGAGTTCCAGCCCTTTTTGTTTCAGCAATACCTCAAAGGCTTGGCGATTATTCACCCGGGTCAGTGCATCGGTGCTGGCCAGTTTTTCCAGCAAGCGCTGGGTGCGGTTAATGCTGTACAGCGCCGCCGCAATCACCACGCCGGTCACCAGCGCCGAAATCAGCAAATTGATCAGCAGCATCCGCTGCGCCGGGCGCAAGAGCCGGGTTTCGTTTTGCTCCACCACCAGATACCAGCCCAGCTCGGGGATAAAGCGGCTATTGAGCTGGATCTCTTCACTGCCTTGCCGGTACACCAGCTGCGTGGGCTCGGTATTGCGCGACAAAATCTGCTCGGCGATATCACTTAAGCCCGCTTGCTGGCGAATCGAGCCGCGATGCTGATCGGCGCGCCCGGTGAGCACCACTTCGCCCTGCTGGTTCAGAAAATAAATCTGCCGGCCAAAACGCAGCTCATACGATTTAAGCAGCTTGGCCATGCTATCGAGGGTAATGCCCACGCCGGTAATGCCGATAAAACGCCCGGCGTAATCATTCACCCGATAATTAATAAAAATCGTGAGCTTATTGCGATTGGCGTAATCGGTATCGACATTGATTTCGTAATCGGCTTTGAGCTGGCGCGCGCGGAAAAACCACGCATCACGCGGGTCAGTTTCCGCCACGGTTTTGAGTAGACCTTGGTGGTGATAGTAATGCCGGCTGTGCTCGGAAATCAGAAAGCTGGTGACGGTTTGATTGCGCAGGCGCACTTCGGCCAGATAGCGCTCGATGCGGCTGGTGTCTTGTTCGCCGGCGATAATCCAGTCGCGCAAAAAAGTGTCATGCGCCATTTGCGCCGAGATAAACACCGGGCGCAGCATGTCTTTCTGGATTTCCGAATAAATCGTATCACCCGTCAGCGGCAGCGCGTTATTCACGATGCTGCGGTGAATTTCCTGCCGTGATACCCAGTAGCTAGCGAGCGAGGTGGTGACAAAGCCTGCCACCAGCACCAGCGTCACCAGTGCGAGCAAACGCCCGCGTTCCCGAAACAGATTCACGCCTGACTTTTCCATTCAGCTTGGATAATGGCGCATTATCCACGCTGAGCGTAGCGAGCCCCAAGCCGCACCCAAGGGCGCGGCACGGAAAAACCACAAGCGCTTATTGCGCCTGCGCCGCCGCGTTCACGCGGGCCTCTAATTCGCTCGCCGGGATATCCTCGCCCACCGGCTGGCTGGCCGACCAATTCACGCCGGCCAACACGCCATCCTGCGTCAGCGCTGGCACCCACTGCGCGCAAAATTGCGCCCAATCCACGGCCACCGGGGTAAAGCCCGCAAAGGCCGCCACCGCGGCGATTTCCTCTTCTGCGCGCTCGGCACTGGCCCAAAAGGGCATGCTGCGATAGCCGGCTGTGGTCATCGGGGCGGGAAAACCCACCTCGTCTTTAATACTCCACAGCTGCTGTTGCTGGGCCACAGTGGTAAAAAAGGCCTGATTATCCGGGGCAGTTTGGCTCATGGCGCGCACTCTGAAGCGATCAAAACGGCGCAGCCTACAGGGTTTAGCCGGCTTTGCAAACCAGTGGGCTATCGTGCTCGCACACCCTCAGATTACCCCCTGCCCGTATAGTCATGCAGAAATTAATTTAACAGGGATGCGTGGCAATACCCATAGATAAAGGCGGCCAAGGCCGCCTTTTTGATACATGCGCAGCGGGGCTTATTCCTGGCCGGCTACTTGCGCTTTTTCTGGCGCCGCCCAAATCCGGTATTGCAGCTCAACGCCTTCGGGCACATACACCACCAGCGGCAATTTGGCGTTGTAGCGAATCAGCTGCTCGTTATACACCGGCACAAAGCGCTCGGTTTTGCTGCCTTCTGGGCAGGCCATCAGCGTCGTGGGGCCTGCGCTCACCGGGCCGACGGTCCAATAGTTATACCCCCAGCCCTGTACGGTTTGCTCTTTGATCTTGGCGCGCAGGCTGCGGGTATTGCAATCGGCCGCGATCACTTGGCCGGGGATCAACTGCACCCGATAGAGCTCGGGGTTTTGCATTTCCGGCAGGCGGATCACTTTACGCACATAGCCTTCTTTGGCCGGTGGAAACGGCTGCAAATCGCTCGCGGCCAGTGCCGGGGTGATTAAACCTGCGGCCAATACGCCAGCCAATACTGATTGTGCGGTGAGTTTCATATCCTGCTCCTTGTTCGAGGTGAATAAAGCATGCCTTAAGCATAAATGCGCGCTAGCCGTTGGCACGATGCAAGATTGCACAGCACAGCGCGGCACAATTACCAAGCCGCCCAGCGCCAGCCATGCCATCTGAATAAAAATTTTTCCTATTCTGGCAAACTTGATCTACACCAAGATTACGATGATTGCATATTGCAAGTCAGGTCTAAATCAACTTTGCACAGGTGTGACATGCAGCTCACGATTAAATCCCGTCTGATCTACACCATTACCTTTCTGGCCGTGCTGTTACTGGCCATTGGCGGGCTCGGCATTTACCACCTGGGCCAACTGAATCAATCGCTAAAAACCGTGTACGAAGACCGCGTGGTGCCGCTGAAACAGCTTAAACACATTGCTGATTTGTATGCGGTCAACGTGATCGACACCGCCAATAAGGCCAATGCCGGCCTGCTCGATGCCCCCACCGCGCTCAAAGCCCTGGCTGAAGCGCAGCAGCAAATCAGCGAGGAGTGGAAAAGCTATCAAAGCACCACGCTGACCAGTGATGAGAAAAAGCTCTCTACCGAGGCCATTGGGCTATTTGATAAAGCCAATGCCGATATTGATCGCTTGGAGCAATTTTTGCAGCAGCATGTGGGCCCACTGGCCGGTGAGCTGGGGGATTTTGATGGGCCACTGTATCAAACCATCGACCCGATTGGCGGCAAGATCAATGAGCTGATTGTGCTGCAACTGGATGTGGCCAAAGCCGAATATCTGGGCGCCCAGCAAACCTATGAGCAGGTGCGGCTGCTGTCATTGATTTTACTGGCTGTGGGCATAGGGCTGGCGATGCTATCGGGTTATTTATTAATCCGCGCGATTTCCACCCCGCTCTCGCGTGCCGTCGCGGTGGCGCAAGGTATTGCCAAAGGCGAGCTGGATCATCAAATTGTGGTGCATAGCCGCGATGAAACCGGACAGCTGATGCTGGCCATGCAGCAAATGCAGCAATCCATTCAAAGCTTTGTCAAAGCCCAGCAACATATGGCTGCCCAGCATGCAGCCGGCACCATGAGTGCGCGGATGGATGCCGCGCAATACCCGGGCACTTTTGGCACCATGGCGCAGGAAGTCAACACGCTGGTGAGCGAGCATATTCAGGTCATCCAGCAAACCATTGCCGTGATTGGCGAATACTCGCAGGGCAATTTCAGCCGCGATATGCCGGCCCTGCCGGGTGAAAAAGCCCAGATCACCGCAGCCATTACCGAAGTAAAACGCGCCTTGCTGGCGATTAGCGGCGATATTCAGAGGCTAGCCGAAGCCGGCGCCAAGGGCGATTTCAGCCAGCGCTGCAATGCCGAGCAATATCAATACATGTTCCGCAGCATGCTGGAAAACCTCAATCAGCTGATCATCACCTGCGACGTCGGCTTTAACGACATCCTGCGGGTGAGCGAAGCGCTGGGGCGCGGCGATCTGAGTCAAACTATTACGCAGGATTATCCGGGCCTGTTTGGCCGGGCACAGCAAGGGGTGAACGGTACCGTCACCACCCTGCGTAGCCTGATCGGTGAAGTGAACGAACTAGTCAGCGCCGCCGCCAATCAGGGTGATTTCAGCCAGCGACTGGAGCTGGCCAATAAACAGGGCTTCTCGCTCGAGCTGGCCGAGCAGCTCAATCAGCTCTCCAGCGTCACCGACAATGGTCTGCGCGATGTGATGCGCGTGTCCAGCGCCCTGGCCAAAGGCGATCTCACCCAGATGATTACCCACAGCTATCCGGGCCTCTTTGGTGAAACCAGCACCGCGGTGAACACCACGGTGAGTAATCTGCAGCAGCTGGTGGGTGAAATTCAGCTCTCGGGCCTGACCATTCAGCGGGCGGTCGGGGAAATCGTGCAGGGCAATACCGATCTATCACGCCGCACCGAAACCCAAGCCGCCAATCTGGAAGAAACCGCCGCCAGCACTGAAGAGCTGACCGGCACCGTGCGGCAAAATGCCGATCACGCCAAAGAAGCCAACAACCTTGCCCGCGAATCGGTACGTATCGCCAAAGAAGGCGGCCAGAGTGTGCGCCAGGTGGTAGACACCATGCAGGCGATTCAAGATGCGTCGCGCAAAATTGTCGACATCATTGGGGTGATTGATGGCATTGCCTTCCAGACCAATATCTTGGCGCTAAATGCCGCAGTTGAAGCCGCCCGTGCCGGCGAGCAAGGCCGTGGTTTTGCGGTAGTGGCCTCGGAAGTGCGCAATCTGGCCCAACGCTCAGCTGTCGCGGCCAAAGAGATCAAAGAGCTGATCAGCAATTCGGTGCATCAGGTCGAGCATGGCAGCCAGCAAGTACAGCAAGCCGGCCACACCATGGGGCAGGTGGAGGCCAGTATTGACCGGGTGAGCACGCTGATTGGCGAAATTGCCGCCGCCTCCAGCGAGCAAAGCGCCGGCATTGCGCAGGTGAATCAGGCCGTCACCCAGATGGATGAAGTCACCCAGCAAAATGCCGCGCTGGTCGAAGAGGCTGCCGCAGCGGCCGAATCGCTGGCCGAGCAGGCGCATGTATTGGCTGAAGCGGTCGGTACGTTCAAGCTCAAAGCCGATACTCTGTTGAGCAAAAATCCCGCCCCACTGGCGGCCCTGCCCGCCTAAACGCGGCAACCGCCGGTTGTGACACACATGTTGCAATTACCCACGCCGCCCACTTGGGTGGCGTGTGCTTTACCCTGCCGCGTATAAGCTGCAAAGCTTTGATCTGCAATGGCTTTGCGCACATACCCCCGTGTGAACTAGGCTGCTTTGTGATTCATGCAGCAAATCGCCCCGCATTAGGGATTTCCGCAGGTCTTATCCCACCCGCATATCCCCTATCCTCCTTGTGTCTTGCCGAACGAAAACACAAAACCGGCGCAAAACGGTCGGGCAAGACTTAACCAAATAGGATGGAGATCCCTCATGCAAATCAAAACTTGCCACGCGCTGGTCGCGTGCGCACTGGCCTCGCTCGGCCTCACGGCGCAGGCCGACACCGTTGACCGGATTGTGGTCAAACTCAAACCCTCGCCGATGATGCGCAGCCTGAGCGCCAATGATGTCAGCGATACGCTAAATCAAGCAGCGCAGGGCAAAGGCCGGCATGCCTTTACCATGGCCGACGGCGAATCGCATGTGATTCAGCTGCCCAAAGGCCTGAGCGATGCCGAGCTGAAAGCCTATCTGCAAAAACTGCAGGCCAGTGGCGAGTTTGCCGCCGTTGAGGCTGATATCCGCATGTATCCACAAGGCGTGGTGCAGCCCAATGACAGCCTGTGGAGCTCGATGTGGGATTTCCTCGCCCCGGTACCGGGTCGCAGCTATGGCGCGAACTTTCTCGGCGCATGGGAATTTGGTAGCGGTCAGAATGTCGTGGTGGGCGTGATTGATACCGGCGCGGTGCCGCACCCTGATTTGGGCACGTTAAGCCCGTTGGCCGGCAACTATGTGTCGGACGGCTATACCTTCGTTACCGACTGCTATCGCGCCGGCACCTGCGACTGGACCAGCGGCAGCCGCACCATCAAGCCATTTGCCGGCGCACTGGATCAAGGCGACTGGTGCACCAGCAGCGATGTCAGCAATCAGATTTGCCAGCGCACCAGCAATAGCTCTTTCCACGGCTCACACGTGGCCGGCACCATTGCCGCGCTGGGCTACAACAATGTGGGCGTGATCGGTGGCGCCTACAACGCGCGCATTCTGCCAGTTCGCGCGCTGGGTAAAGGCGGCGGCTCGGCGATTGATATTGCCGATGCCATCCGCTGGGCCGCCGGCGTGCACCCTAGCATCCCCAACCCGAATCCAGCCAAAGTGATCAATATGAGTCTGGGTGGTAGCTCCAGCTCTTGCCCAAGCTACTATCAGTCGGCGATTAATGACGCGGTGAATGCCGGGGCGATTATCGTGGTGGCGGCCGGCAATGAAAGCCGTGATGCCTCACAAGCAACCCCCGCCAACTGCGCCAATGTCATCACAGTGGCCGCCACCGGCCAGTCGGGCGAAAAAGCCAGCTATTCCAACTTTGGTAGCAAAGTGACACTGGCTGCCCCGGGCGGGAATGGCAGCATTCGCATCACCTCCACGGTGAACAAGAGCGCCAGCCGCGTTGATTTGTCGGCCAATGGCGCCGGCTACACCGGCATGAATGGCACTTCGATGGCCACGCCGCACGTTGCGGCGGCGGTTGCGCTGATGCTGGGTGTAAATCCCAAGCTGAAATACAACGACGTGGTGAGCTTGCTGCGCCAGTCGGCGACGGCATTCCCAAGTAGCGGTGGCTGCACCACCAGCAATTGCGGCGCGGGGATTTTGAATGCAGAAGCGGCGATCCGCCTGGCCAAGCAATCGGCTGGTGACAACACCGAGCCAAATCCAACGCCCACGCCAGTGATCACACCAACCCCGGCGCCGATCATCACGCCGACGCCAGCGCCAGTGATTACCCCGACTCCCGCGCCGATCGTGACCCCAACACCAAAACCCACCACGCCACCGAGCGCCGGCTGCTACAGCGCCTGGGCGGAAGGCAAAACCTATCAAGTGGGTGATTGGGTGACCTTTGATGGCCGCAACTATCGGGCGCTGAATACGCATGTGGCCTATGTGGGTGCCAACTGGACGCCGAAAGCTACGCCAACCCTGTGGCAAGATGGCGGCGCCTGCAGCGGTAGCAGCACACCTGCGCCCGTGGTCACGCCCAAACCGAGCACCGCGCCGGTCATCACCCCAACTCCAGCACCGGTGACAACACCACAGCCGAGCGCGGCACCCAGTACCGCGCCGACCGCCGCCCCAGCCTGCCCGGCTTGGGTAAGCAGCAGCGTGTACACTGCCGGCCAGTGTGTGAGCTTTAATGGCAAAACCTACACAGCCAAATGGTGGACCACCGGCGAGCAGCCAGGGGCTTCACAATGGGGCCCTTGGGCGGCTCAGACTGTAGCCAGCAGCAAGCGTTAAGTCGCGCCCCTAGTCAGCCTCTGCGCTGACTGGGGCTGACTCACCACATTTGCGGCGATCGCCGAGGGTATACCCGGCAAAGGAGCATATATGAAGCGTTTTAGCCTGATACTCTGCGGGGTATCATTGGGCATGGCCAGCGCACTGGGTGGCTGCAGCACGCAGGCCGCCAGCCCCAGCAGCCAGCAAGTGGCCGCCAACGGGCCGAAGCTGATTATTCAGTTGCGCTCGGCGCCCAGCGATGCCAGTGCGGCGCAGGCTGCACTGGCGGCCTTGGCGCAGCGCCTGCAGCTGAGCTGGCAGTTCGAGCGCGAGCTGGGTGGTGGTTTTTGGGTGGTGCAACTGCCGCAGCCGCTGAGCCAAGACGAACTCAAGGCCCAATTGGCCCGCATTGGCGCCGACCCGGCCGTACAGAGTGCAGAAGCCGATCAGCTGCAGCAAACCCAGCCAGCCCCGTAGTAGCTCAACAAGCCCAAAACCGCCCACACTGGCGGTTTTTTTCTATCCTGCGGTGGGCTTAGGCGCTACGCCCTGCTTCGGGCTGCAGCGTAGCGGGATCTCGCGCTGACTCTGGCGCAGCAAGCTCAACCGTCGCCACCCGGGGTATTGGCTTGGCCGTAGCAATGAGCAAGGCCGAGATCAAGATACCCACCCCACCCAGTAGTTGCCAGCCGCTGAGTTGGTCGCCGAGCAACGCCGCCGCCAGCAATACACTCACCACCGGTTCAAGCGTCGAGAGCATCGAGGCTTCAGTGGCCGGCAAGCGCTCCAGCCCGGCCAAAAAAGCCAAAATGGCACCCACCGTCGAAACCAGCGCAATCGCCAGCAGTGCCAGCCAGCCGCTGTGGCTCCCCGGCCAGACTGGGGTTTGCCAAGCGCTGGTCAGCCACAACGCCAGCGCCGCGGCACTCATCACCACCGTCGCAGCCGGCATTGCACCAGCCTGCGGGGTGAGCCGGCTACCGGCCAGAATGTAGCCAGTGTAAATCGCCGCCGCCAACAGCCCGAGCAGCACACCCAGCCATTGCCCACCGGCCGGGCCAATGGTGAGGATCAGGCTGACCGCAGCCAGCGCTAGCGCCAGCAATTTGCGCCCGCCCAGCCGCTCGCCCCCCCAGATGACCGCCACCAGCGTCACCAGCACCGGATAGGCATACAGCAATAAAGCCGCCAGTGCGGCCGAGCCATACTGCAAGGCGGAAAAATAACTATAGGCCTGCCCCACATAGCCCAGCGCCCCCATGGCAGCCAAGCCCAGCAAGACCTTGCCGCGCGGCCAGCGCCCGCCACGCCAGAACATCACCGCAATCATCACGGCGGCCGCCAGCGTAAAACGCACCAGCAATAAGCCCTGGGTGTTCACCCCGCTTTGGTAGGCCCAGCTGCCAAAGATCGGCATCCAGCCAAACGCGATCGCCGAGAAAACCACCAGCCACTGGCCAGCGCGTCGGGAAGCCTGCATGACAGCTACATCCGGAAAGCAAAAATACAGTGTGCCGGAAAGCCCAGCGGCGCGGCAAGCTAGGTGCGCGCGCCGGCTGGTATGCTGGTGTGATACTTCAGGCGAGGGTGGTCAGCACGTTTTCCCATTGGCGCACCAGCAGCTCGATGTGCACGGTATCGGCCTGGAGCGCGAGCGCCTCGGCGCTGGCTGTACGGCCAGTGGCTTGCGCGATCAGATGACCTTGCGGGGCGGCTTGCCATTGATATTCGCCCTGACAATGCGGGCAGGCCAGATAATCCCCGGCCACCGAGCCATGAAACTGCACCAGGGTGGGCCCGCACATCTGGCATTGCCCCAGCGGGATACCTTCACTGGAGTGCCCGACAATATGCGCCAGCTCGCCCGCCTGCCCCAGCGTCAGCAGCGCCGTGCCGCATTGCCGATCAAACTGTTGCCCCAGGGCCGCTTCGATAATATTCAGCGCGCGCTCAATCGGCATCCCTGCCCGATAAGGGCGCGAGCTGGTCATGGCATCAAAGGCATCGCACACGCCGATGATGCGCGCATCCAGGGAGATCTGCTCGCCCTGCAAGCCGGCCGGATAACCGCGACCATCTGGCGTTTCGTGATGTTCCAGCACCCCTTCAAGCACCAGCGGCGCAAACGGATGTTGCGCCAGCAGCCGCGCGCCCAGCGCCGGGTGGGTTTTGATCACCGCGTATTCGTCGTCGGTGAGTTTGTCGGGCTTGCGCAAGATGGCGTCGGGCACGCCAATCTTGCCCAGATCATGCAAAAAGCCGGCCATGGCAATGCGATTTACCTCCACCGCATCCAGCCCCAGCGCTCGGGCCAGCTGGGCCGAGAGCATGGCCACGCGCCACAAATGCCCACCGGTGTAGGCATCGCGCGCCTCCACCACCCAGGCCGAGGCCAGCAGGCTGGCTAGCAAGGCGCGCTGCTGCGCCTCCCATTGCTCGCGCAGGCGGCTGAGTTCGGCTTTGGTTTTTCCTAGAAACAGCATGGCCTTTCTCCGGGTGAGCTGTTTCCTTGGTATAGCTGGTTTTCAGGCCGGTGGCGCGTGCTGCGCCAAGAGATAGTCTATGCCCGCGTTGAGCGTGGCCACTTGCGCAGCATTGCACTGCGCCGGCGTGGCACTGGGGCTGTCGGGGTAGACTTCGGTGGTGGTCACCAGCGCCGCCGCAGTCATCCCGCCACACAGCCCGAGCTCGCGCTTGGCGTAATTGATCACGCCATGCTGCTGCAGTGGCTCGCCAATCAGGCAGCCCTGCGCATCGGGCAAAGCAATGTGGGTCACCTGGCTCACGGCGGCAATCAGTGCGCGCTGAAACTCAGGCGCGGGGCGCTCGCTATCGCCCACCAGATAAAAGCCATCTGGAATCGCATGCCAATCAAAGGCCACGCCATCGCGGGCGGCTTTGGCCGGGCCAAATTCGCTATTGTCGGTGTCGGTGGTTTCGTGCATATCGATATGCAGCGCCACCTGTGGCGCATGGGTGGCCACACAGGCCAGCGCCGCCGCGGCCTCTTGCGCCGGGCTATCGGCATAAAAATGCCGGTTTGGGTCGAGCGTGAGCGGATTCCAGCGATTGATGGTTTCAAAGCCCCACGGGCTGATACAGGGCAAGACCAAGAGATTCACTTGCTCGGCATAGCGGGCAAATTCGTGCGCAATAAATTGCAAGGCACCGAGCACGCCGCTGGTTTCGTAGCCGTGCACGCCCCCGGTAATCAGCACCGTCGGGCGCTCGGGCCGCCACACACGGCTTTTTACCGCCAGCAACGGATAGCTCGCCAAGCCCAGCGCGCAATAATCGAGCCGGCCGTATTCAATCAGCTCGGCTGCGGCGGGCAGCGTCTGGCGCAAAGGCTTGAGCACCAGATCGGCATAGCAGCGCTGCCGTTGCTGACGGGCCAGCCAAGCGGCTTTTTCCGCGGCGCCCCAGGCCTGGCCGGGACGGCCAATCGGGTAGATGGTGCGATGGGGAGCAGACATCAGAAGCAACCTCGGCAGACAACGCAGAAGGCCTCACTATACACCGCCCAACTTGGCCTCGGGATCAGGGGAATCGGTCACGACTGAGGCGCCCAGTACTTGCCACACGCCTTTATCTGGTCGGCCTATAAAAAAACAAAACCGCAGCTATTGCTGCGGTTTTTAATGGGTATAGCCCTGCGAGCATTACCTCAAAAGACCTACAGGCAGATACCCTTAGCCGGCATTCCAGTTCACCAAGCCGAAATGCCAGGTTGCCAGCACAATCAGGCCGAACACGATGCGATACCACGCAAACACCACGAAGGTATGCGTAGACACAAAGCGGATCAGCGCGCGAATCGCGATAAAGGCAAAAATAAACGAGGAAATAAAGCCCACCGCAAACACCGCAATATCGGCGCTATCAAGCACATGGCGGTGTTTATACAAGCTATACAGCGAAGCCGCGCCCAAGGTCGGGATGCCCAAAAAGAACGAAAACTCGGTCGCCGCTTTGCGCGATAAGCCGAGGAACATCCCGCCAATAATGGTGGCGCCAGAGCGGCTCGTACCGGGAATCAGCGCCAGACATTGGCAGAAACCGACTTTGATTGCGTCTTTCAGCGTCAGCTCGTCTACGGTTTCAACCCGCACGGTGTGCTGGCGTTTTTCCGCCCACAGAATAATAAAACCACCAACAATAAAAGCCACCGACACGGCCACCGGGTTAAACAGCACCGCCTTGATCTGCTCGGAAAACAGCTTGCCCAAGATCGCCGCCGGAATAAACGCCACAATCACGCCCAGCAGCAAGGTGCGGCCCGGGCCGGGCTGGCCGGCACTGGCAATACTGCTGCCGATTTTGCGCCGGTATTCCCACACCACCGCCAGCATTGCGCCCAGCTGGATGAAAATCTCGTACACATCGCGCTTTTCCTTGGTCAGGAAATTAAGCAGATCGCCAGTCAGAATCAAATGGCCAGTCGAGGAAATCGGCAGGAATTCGGTGATACCTTCCACCAAACCCATAATCAGGGAATGAAACAGCAGAATCGGATCCATAGCGGGGCGCAGGCAAGCAGTTGAAAAGGTGCGCGATTATAGGCTTAAGCGCACTGTAATGGGCAAGTATCGCCGCGGCGGATGACGGCCTGATGATGTGCCGCGGTGTGAATATTTACACCCGCCCTTGGGAACCGCCCCAAGTGGCCCCACTCTCAGAAGGGTGTGCAATGCACGAGTGCATTATGCTCATCTCCTCCCTGTTGACCGGGCGCCCGTTACCCAACCGGCGCCCGTTTTTTTGCCCTCGCTAATCCTCTCCAGCGCGGGCGATCTTGCGCGCGTATCGGCTAGGCCAGCGTGGCTTAGCGCCGGTGATGGCGCAGCAAATTACTCAGCGCCTGCTTTAAATCCGGATCACTCACCTCTTCAGCCAGCGCCGAAAACGCCGCCTTGGCCGGCTCGGTCATGCGTAAAGTCTTGGTTTGCATCGGATTTCCCTGCTGCAGGGCAACTTGCACCTTGGCACGGATTGCGGTAGCGTGCACTCCAGCCCGATCCAATGCCGCGAGAATATCCGGCTCGGACTGGCGCAAACGCGCCGCCGCGGCACTGCCGGGCACAGCCACCAGCAAGGTGGAACCCGACCAAGCCACGCCCTGACACACCCGTGCTACTTCCGGGCTCAGGGCCGAGCGGACAATCTGCAGCAGCTGTTGATACTGATCGAGTTGACGCACCAGCCGTTTAAGCTGGAAATCACCTTCCATCAGTTGCGAAACGTGGACCTGTTTATTCATACAAGGATTCCAATGAATATCATTGTGGTGTCGCCCCGACTCAATCAAGCCATCTCGCTGGGCCCGCGCGAACTGAGCGCGATTGGCTTAATGCTGACCGTGCTGATTGGGGCTGCGGCCTTTGGTCTGGGCATGCTGTTTGCCCCCAATCGGGTCGAGCCCCTGCTGCGCATGATGCCCGGCCAGCACGCCCGGCAAAACGAAATCGATGCCCTCGCGGTACAAGTCGGGCAATTGCAAGCCAAATTGGCGCGGCTGGATAGCTTGGCCAATCAGGTGGGCGACAAAACCGGTATCGATATTAAACCGTTTTTAAGTCAGCAGGCAGCGCCACAGGGCGGACTGGCGCAGCCCGGCCAGCATTTTGCCGTCTCGGGCCTGCGTGAAATCCTGCAACAAACCGATGCCAAAATGGCCGCGATGATTGATCAGCTGACGCTGGCCGAAGCGGTCTTGATGACGCCCGACGCGAGCTATCTACCGCGGCATGCGCCATTGGCGATTGCCCCGCAATCATCGAGCTTTGGCTGGCGGATCGACCCCTTCAAAGGCACGCAGGTTTTCCACGAAGGGATTGATTATCAGGGCGATAGTGGCACCCCGATTGTGGCCGCTGCCACAGGCAAAGTGGTGTATGCGGCTTACCACCCGCAGTATGGTAATATGGTCGAGCTTGATCATGGCAAAGATTTAACCAGCCGTTACGCCCATGCCAGCCAGCTACTGGTCAAGGAAGGCGAAACGGTCAAAGTCGGCCAGAAGATTGCGTTACTGGGCAGCACTGGTCGCTCTACCGGCCCCCACCTGCATTTCGAGATCCGCTACCGCGGCATCGCGCAAAATCCACTACGTTTTCTTGATGGCGGACAAGCAAACCTAGCCGCGGCAAGCAGCAAGCCTTGAAAAAAGGTAGGGTGGAGTCCATTTAGGCCCAATGCCCCTGTTCCGGCTAAGGGCTTTTGAACTAATTGATAAAAATTTGAGCCTCGCCGAGGCCGTCACGTTGGTAGCACTATGATTGCAACTCTGCTGAAAAAAGTATTTGGAAGCCGTAATGACCGTTTGTTGAAACAATACGGTGCCATCGTCAAGCAGATTAATGCGCTCGAACCGCAAATCGCTGCCTTATCCGACGAGCAATTGCGAGGCAAAACCCAAGAATTCAAAGACCGGCTGGCCAAGGGCGAAACCCTCGACCAAATCCTGCCGGAAGCCTTTGCCGTATGTCGCGAAGGCGGCAAACGCGCACTGGGCATGCGTCATTTCGATGTGCAGCTGATCGGTGGTTTGGTACACCATCAGGGCAAGATTTCCGAAATGCGTACCGGTGAAGGTAAAACGCTGGTAGCCACGCTGGCGGCCTACCTGAATGCCCTGACCGGTAAAGGCGTGCACGTGATTACCGTGAATGACTATCTGGCGCAACGCGATGCGGCGCAGATGGGCAAGCTGTATAACTTCCTAGGCCTGAGCTGCGGGGTGAACCTCGGCCAGATGGCTCATCAGGATAAAAAAGCCGCCTACGAATGCGACATCACCTACGGTACCAATAACGAATTCGGCTTTGACTACCTGCGCGACAACATGGTGTTCAGCGTGGAAGAGCGCGTACAGCGCGGCCTGAATTTCGCCGTGGTCGACGAGGTGGATTCGATTCTGATCGATGAAGCGCGTACTCCGCTGATTATTTCTGGCCCTGCCGATGACAACACCGAGTTGTATAAGGCCATGAACAACGTGCCAGCCCGCCTGATCAAGCAAGAAACCGAAGAAGGCGAAGGCGATTACTGGGTGGATGAAAAAGCCCACTCGGTGATGCTGTCGGAAGCGGGCCACGAGCATGTAGAGCAAATCCTGACCGAAATGGGCCTGTTGCCTGCTGGCGATAGCCTGTATGCGCCAGCGCATATCAGCCTGATTCACCACCTGAACGCCGCCCTGCGCGCCCATGCGCTGTTCGTGAAAGACCAGCACTATGTGGTGATGGATGGCGAAGTGATCATCGTGGATGAACACACTGGCCGTCTGATGTCGGGCCGCCGCTGGTCAGAAGGCCTGCATCAGGCCGTCGAAGCCAAAGAAGGCGTCGATATCCAGCAAGAAAACCAAACGCTGGCCACCATCACGCTGCAAAACTATTTCCGGATGTACAACAAGCTGGCCGGTATGACCGGTACGGCCGATACCGAAGCCTACGAATTCCAGCAGATTTATGGCCTGGAAACCGTGATCATCCCGACCAATCGCCCGATGATCCGTCAAGACCGCCAAGATCAGGTATTCAAAACCGCGGCAGAAAAATACAAAGCCATCATCACCGATATCAAAGGTTGTGTTGAGCGTGGCCAACCGACGCTGGTCGGCACCACCTCGATCGAGCAATCCGAAATCCTGTCGAACATCCTGAAACAGGAAGGCATTGCGCACAACGTCCTGAACGCCAAGCACCACGCCAAAGAAGCGCAAATCGTGGCGCAAGCCGGTAGCGCGGGTCAGGTAACGATTGCCACCAATATGGCCGGCCGTGGTACCGATATTGTGCTGGGCGGCAGTATCGAAGCGCAGCTCAAACAAATCGAAGCCGACGAAACACTGGACGACGCCGCCAAAGCCGCCCAAGTGGCTGCGCTGAAAGCCGACTGGCAAGTGAAACACGATGCGGTCCTGGCCGCTGGCGGTCTGCACATCATTGGTACCGAGCGCCACGAATCTCGCCGGATCGACAACCAGCTGCGTGGCCGTTCTGGCCGTCAGGGTGACCCGGGCTCAAGCCGTTTCTATCTGTCGCTGGAAGACCCGCTGCTGCGTATTTTCGCCGGCGATCGCGTGGCCTTCGTGATGGACAAGCTGAAAATGCCGGAAGGCGAGCCAATCGAAGCCGGCATGGTGTCGCGCGCCATCGAATCAGCCCAACGCAAAGTGGAAGGCCGCAACTTCGACATGCGTAAACAGCTGTTGGAATACGATGATGTCGCCAATGAGCAGCGCAAAGCCATCTACAGCCAGCGTAACGAAATTCTGGAAAGCACCGAAGTCACCGACACCATCGCCGCGATGCGCACCGGTTACTTTGGCGAGCTGTTTGATACCTATCTGCCACCCGATTCAATGGAAGAGCAGTGGGATGCCGAAGGCCTGGAGCGCGCGCTGAACGAGCTGCAAGTCAGCGCCGCGGTGCGCGAGTGGGTGGCCAACGAGAAATCTCTGTCGATCGAAGACATGCGCCAGCGTGTAATCGACGCGGCCAAAGCCAGCTACGACGCGAAAGTGGAACAAGCCGGCGAGCCGAATTTCCGCAATTTCGAACGCTCAGTGCTGCTCTCGCACGTGGACCAATACTGGCGCGAACACCTGTCGGCGCTGGATCATCTGCGTCAGGGTATCCATCTGCGCGGCTACGCGCAGAAAAACCCGAAACAGGAATACAAACGCGAAGCCTTCGAGCTGTTTGCCGCGCTGCTGGATCAGATCAAACGCAATGTGCTGCAAGTGATCATGACCGTACAAGTGCGCAGTGCCGAAGATGCGGCCGCCGTCGAGCAGCACGCCGTACCTGCCGAAGCGCTGCAGTTCTCGCACGAAGAGCTGGAAGCCGTGTTGGCCAGCGGCGACGAAGAGCAGATTCGCGCCGCGCTGATGGCCGCCATGCAGCAAGAAGGTGGCCCACGCATTCAGTTCAGTGGCGTAAGCCGCAACGACCCATGCCCATGCGGCTCGGGCAAGAAATACAAACACTGCCACGGTCAGCTGAACTAAGCCGCCACGCAGCCAATAAAAAAGCACCCCGCGGGGTGCTTTTTTATTGCGGTTTCATCGCATAGCTCAGGGATAGATCAAGCAACTAGACCTAAAGCCGTGGCCAGCTCTAGGCCAGCCCATGGCCGCCGCTGCGTATCTGTACAAGCCGCCAGCTATGTTGCCACCCGAGGCGACCATCGCGCCCCAGGGCACTTTCAACCTTAAATACTCAGACTGGGTATCTAGCCATAAAGCTCATTAATAAATAGCTTTCCGGCTATACCCCATTTATCACTTACTGGCCGCGGGCAAATTCACTGGCTCAACCTTATACCCCAGCTGGCGTAGTAGATTCGGCAAGCCATGTTCACCGACCAGATGCAGACTGCCCACCGCGATAAAGTTGGCCTGCCCCTCGCGCAACAGCGCATCAATGCGCTGCGCCATGCGTGGATTGCGCTCATCCAGTAAGCGCACCATCGCCGCGCGATCTTCAGCGGTGTTTTCACATTCACACCAGCTGCGGTATTGGCTCATGGTGGCCCAGTCGCGGCGATTCCAAACGTCAACCAACTTGAGCAATTGCTGGCGGCCATGGCCATTTTCCAGCATGGTTAGCGCCTGTTCATGCTGCGCCAGGCTAAGCTCGCCATCGTCTTTCAGCGCGGCCAGCTGCTCGGCAACGGTTTCCAGCCCTTTGACGGGCAGCTGCCGCTGTTTGGCCAGCTGCAGCAAGACGTTTTCGGTACCATAGCTGCCTTCCACCCCGGCCAGCTGCGCATCCAGCAGCGTTAAGGTCACCATCAGGAAATTGATGTCCAGCTGCTCCAGCAAGGCATTGGGCAAACACAGTCGGGCCAGCTGCGCCTGATAGCGCGCTTTCACGGCCGCGGGCACATTGGCTTTGCCCTGCATGCCGGCCATCAATTGCTGCGAGACACTGGCGTCGTCCAGATCCAGCTCCAGCACCAGCTGGCGGCTGGCCTGCAAAGCACTGCGCACTTGCGGCCCCAGCGCGCTCCCTTCTACGCGGTTGGCATGGATGGTGCCATACAGATAAGACTGGGTTTTACCGTGACTAATGCGCCAGAGAAAACCGCGCTCGCTGCCCACTTTGGCCAGCTGCGCTGGTGTGAGCGGAGTTGGTATCGGATTGGGGCACACTGCCGCCTGCGCCGTGGCCGCGAGGCCGCAAACGGCGAGCAGCGCCACCGCCAGCTGCTTTAGGCGCATGTGGCCTCCTGCGCAGCAAACATCGCCGCAATATCGCGCACCAGCTGCAGCGAGGCTTCGATTTCGTCTTTGCGAATCGCCACGCTTTCTACATTACATCCAATGGGTATCTGCTTGGCAGCCGCATACTGCAATAGCTCGGAGAAGATACTCCGGCATACCGCCAGTGAATCCGCCAGAATATCGCCCGAATGGCGCAGATCATTTTCCAGCCATTGCGGAATACTGATCCCCAGCCATTTCATAAATTCCAGCGTTTTGGCCGAGCCGCACGGGGTAATGGTGAAAATAATCGGCACCATCGGCGTGCCGCTGACCTGACAGGCGTAGTAGTAATCCGAGAGGAAATTCTTGGCCGCCTCGACGTTATACACACACTGGGTCACAAAAAACGAGCAGCCTTCGGCCACTTTATGCGCCACGCGCAGATGCTCATCCTGCTTGACCAGATGCCGCTCAGGAATCGCCACCCCACCCACCAGCAAGCGCGGGTTCACTTCCCGGCGCAAGGCATAGGCCTGATTCACTGTCAGCGCCACCGCCTGCTCGCGTGAAGCCGCGCCCACAAACACCGACACCCCCTCGCCCAGCGCCTGCAAATCAGCGCCAAACTGCGCCGGCGCATATTTACCCACACAGCGGTAGTTAATCTTGGGTATCGGCAAAGCCGCCAGATAATCACGGCTGTAGGTCAGCGGATCGAGCGTCGCCAGAAACGGAAACGGCCGCGCCACATCGGTACGCTCGGCTTCATCCTGAATGTCATACAGCACCAGCCCATCAATCGGCAGCGGCGCAATGCGCTCTACTTGCAAGGCGGCGATTTCAGCAATTTTCTCCGCCGGATGATTGGCCTTGGGCGGCGTAATACCGTACAGCAGAATCCCAGCCTGACGCTGGGCAATTTTGGTGTGCAATGGAGTGGGCATGAACAGGCTCGCAATCGTTTGCGCGATTTTACCCAGTTTTAGGCCCTGCGGGGCTAAGAAACCGTGCCCTAGCTGTTTGAAAAAACGCAGAAATCTACCCCTGATTGGCCCGTTTACTCGCCCAATCGTACCCACCCCTGCGCCGGTATAAGCCAATCTGGCCCCGCACCACCGCTCCCCGCTAGCTTTGTGTTGGCTTAGGTAGGGCTTTCTCGCATTGCTGCACTGGTGTGAAGCCCTGAGAATGAGCTTTTTAACGCATGGCAGAAGGTGAAAAATGCAAATCCGCACTCTCTTTTCGACCCTAGCGCTGGCCATCGGCCTGTCTTTGGCACCGGCACACGCTGAGCGTGTCTACACCGTGGGGACAGACGCCACATTTGCGCCATTTGAATCGTTGAGCCAGAACCGCGAAGTGGTAGGTTTTGATGCGGATCTGATCAAAGCCATTGCGCAAAAAGCCGGCATAAAAATCAAAATCATCAACACCCCATGGGAAGGCCTGTTTGCCGGCTTGAATAATGGTGAGCGCGATATCGTGATCGCCGCCGTCACCATCACGCCCGAGCGCAAAGCCAGCATGGATTTCAGCGAGCCATATTTTGAAGCCAAACAGCTGATCATCGTGCGCGATGGCAGCAAAGTCACCAAACTGGCCGATCTAAAAGGCAAAAAAGTCGGCGTACAAACCGGCACCACTGGCGACACCGTGGCACAAAAAGCCTTTGGCAAAACCAGCCCGGATATCCGCCGTTATGAAAACATTGTGCTGGCCATGACCGAGCTGCGCGCTGGCGGCATTGAGGCCGTGGTAGCCGACAATGGCGTGGTGAATAACTATCTGGTGAACAACAAAAACAGCAAGCTCAAAACCATCGATGACAGCAGCTTTGCGAAAGAGTACTACGGCATTGCAGTGAAAAAAGGCAATAAAGCCCTGCTGGATCAGCTGAACAAAGGCCTGGCCGCCACCAAGGCCGATGGCACTTTCCAGAAAATCTCGCAGCAATATTTCGGCCACTAAGCCAGCGCGAGCACTCGCACCCAGCCCGGCCTTGCGCCGGGCTTTTTGTTTAGCCGGCCGCAGCCGGATTGGGTAAGGTCAGCCCGCCGCTGAGCGCGCCATCGCCATAGGTGCGTAGCACTTGCGCAATGATGACCTGATAACCGCCTAGCCACGTTTGATAATGCGCGTGAGTGTAAATTGCCATTTCATCAATTTGATTGGATGGCAGCTCCATATTTAAAATTTAGCCACCTCGGTTGCACTTTTCAATAAATCTCAATACATTCTCCTCCTGTATAAACTGATAAAGATCGTGACCATAGTCAGCCCAGCCTATTGGCTTATCCTTTATTGGCCCGGCAAATTCCTTCCCAATATATACATAAGCACCCTCTCTCAGCATCTGGGAATTTTTCAAAAACAGCAAAGATCTCTTTCCAATCTTATTTAAAAGCATTTTCTCAATCCGACATGTACCATTTGTCGATTGCATAACTAAAAAACTAGAACCATGGATCTTCTTGTAGCTACCATTATGATACTCGTGCGCATCTGCCACCAAAAAATATACCCGCTCAATTCTTGACGATTTCTCGCTAGAACAATAGTCCGAGAGACGCTTTGGACCAACAAAACGCCCTCCCATTATTTGATTTTTCCATTCAACATCAATTGATGTGACCACACCAACAACAAGAATGGTGTCATCTCCAATAATCGAGCAAAAATCAACGCTCTCGCCTATTTCACTTTTTGAAATCGCATATACCGGAATAAGCAACATCAATGCACAAACGAGGATGCAACTTATTTTTTTGCAACAAAATTCTATTGCTATCATTGCGGGGCCTTCCTACAAGCAAAACAAATACCATTGACCACAAATGGTGTTTTTACATTTCACACAACACAATTATGTGAAGAATCTAGCAAATACAAATAATGGTGGCGGAATACATGGCTAGCGCTCGCAAAGGGTGAGTCAATGTCCTTGTCATTTTAACCTACCCCGCCCCATCCGCTCGCGGCACAGCCAGCCCGCGCCAAGACAGCCACCTATACCACCCCATGGTATCGAGCTATAAGCATTATTAAAAATAGCATTCCAGCCAATACCCATACCTAGCCTACCGATGCGGCCAGTCGTAATTTAGGAAAGGTTTGCCTGACAGTTGGTTACACGTCATTCCGTTGTCATTTTGATAGCATGAATTGGCCATCGTTACTTATCCGGTGCCGGTGGCGACATCCCACTCTCACAAGGAGGCTTCATGTCATGGCTCAACCGCATTGCCGCGCCGTTTCGCGGCCTACCCCGCAGCGTGTACATTCAAGCCACCGCCACCCTGATCAACAATATGGGTGGCATGGCCAAGCTGTTTTTGCCGCTGTATTTTCGTGAATATTTCAATCTTTCCTACGCCCACATTGGCTGGCTGATGGGGGTGTATGGGCTGGGCCTGCTGGGCGGCTCTTACCTCGGTGGCCTCTTGAGCGATCGCTATGATTCGCGCTGGATTGCCAAGCTGATGTTGCTAGCCAGTGGGGTGCTGACCCTGCTGCTGGCGGCGCCATTGCCGATCTGGGCCTATGTACCGCTGCTGCTGGCGGTCGGCACCAGCGATGGTGCATTTCGCCCGGCCAATATGCGCCTGGTGCTCGAGCCCGTTCGCCCCGAGCAACGTGCGGTGGCGCAGGGCGTGTATCGGATCGCCTTTAATCTGGGCGTATCGGCAGCCGGCATCAGTGGCGGCTTGCTGGCCGCGCTGGGCTATCACTATGTGTTTGTGGCGCAGGGCATCGCCGCCTTGCTCGCCTGTGGCTGGCTGCAATGGGCGTGGCGCGAGATGCCGTGTCTAAATAGTGGGCTAGCGGCCAGCAAGGCCAGCTCGCCCGACATGGCCACCGGCTCGCCTTGGCAAGATCGGGCGTTCTTGCTGTTTGTGGCCGGGCAGCTGGTGATCCTGACCGTGTTTGACCAGATGTATGGCACGCTGGGGCTGTTTTTGCGCGAGCATTATCGGCTCTCGCCCAGCTGGCTGGGCTATCTGTTTACCCTGAATGGCCTGATGGTGGTGACGCTGCAAGTGGCGATTGCCAACCGGGTGAGTCATTGGGGCTTGCTGCGCTCATCCATGCTGGGTGTGTTGTGTATGGGCGGCTCGTTTACCTTGCTCAATGCCGGGCAACACGCGGGCTGGGCCATCGCGATGATGGTGGTGCTGACCTTGGGCGAGCTGCTGATCTCGCCGACCTGGACCACGATCATTATGCAGCACACCGAACAGCGTCAGCGCGGTCGCTATCTGGGGATTTATTCTGCCGTGTGGTCTGGGCGCACGCTGTATGCCCCCACCGTGGGTGCCTTCAGCTATGCCATTTGGGGCGCCAGCGTAACTTGGTGGCTGTGTGGACTGCTGGCACTGATTACCTGTGCGCTGCATCGGCCGGCCCTGCGGCAGATGTTAGCCCCGGCCAATTAAATACCCCTACCCCGTAAAACAGCAAAGGCCAATCAATGATTGGCCTTTGTCTTGATACCCCTAGAGGTTATTCTTCATCCCGCGGTTTGGTGCCACTGCCCCCCAGCAAAGCGGGCGTGGGCCGGCTGCTGCGGCGAGCGGGTTGGCCTTGCTGGCCTTCACCATGCGGAGTGTGATGCTTGGGCTTGCGGTGATCGCTGCGATTGGCATCGCGCGGGCCACGTCGCTGGCCATTGCCAGCGCCCTGACCGCCCCCATTCCCACCTTGGCCACGGCCACCGCCGCGGTTTTGGCGCTCTTCATTATCGTAATAGCCACCTTGCCGCGGAATCGGCGGGAAACCACCGAGCGGATCATAGCTATTCGGATTAGCACGGCGCTGGCTGCCACCACCGCGGCGACCGCCTTGGGTCAGCTCGAACGGTAACGCATTGGCGTTGGATACCGGCTGGCGCTCATCGTAGTTCGTCCGGTTGCCACCGCGCTGGCCACCTTGGCCACCCTGACCGCCTTGCGGTTTTGGCTGGCTGCGGCGCTCATCGCGACGATCATCCCAGCGCTCGCCACGTCGCTCATCGCGGCGTTGGCCTTCACCTTGGCGTGGCGGGCGTTGTTCACCGGTTCTGGCTTGCACGGCGGCTGGGCGGGCTTCGCCTTGGCCCTCACGCGCACCACCACGACCACGGCGGCGATTACGTTTGCGCTGTTGTTCGTCTTCGCTACCCGCAGCGGCAGGCGCGCCTTCACCCGTAGCAGCGGCAGGTTTGGCCGCTGGACGACGGCGGCGCTGTTGCTGCTCGCGCTCGGCTTCGGCTTTCTTTTGCGCCGCGATTTTCGCGACTTCATCCGGATCCATGCCGGCATCGAGCATGGCTTGTTGCTCGGCTTTCAGCGCTTCGGCATTAGCTTTATTCCAGCCTTTGGGCGGACGTGAATTCTGATTTCGCTGTGGGCGCTCGCGGCCTAGACCACCGCGCACAATCGGCTCGGGTTTCACGCTCAGATCGGCTTCATAACCGGGCACGGTAAATTGCTCGATCGGTTGCTTGATCAGTTTTTCGATGTTTTTCAGGTACTCGAGCTCATCCACACACACCAGCGACAGCGCTTCACCGGTGCAGCCGGCGCGGCCAGTGCGGCCGATGCGGTGCACATAGTCTTCGGGGACATTCGGCAGCTCCAGATTCACCACGTGCGGCAGCTCTTCGATATCCAGCCCGCGGGCGGCGATGTCGGTGGCCACCAGCACTTGCAGCTCGCCGGTTTTAAACTGGGCCAGGGCCGCCGTGCGGGCGTTTTGGCTCTTATTGCCATGAATCGCCAGCGCGGTAATGCCTTCTTTCTGCAATTTTTCGGCTACCCGGTTACAGGCGTGTTTGGTACGCATAAACACCAGCACCTGATGCCAGTTGCCTTCTTTAATCAGCTGGGTGAGCAGCTGCTGCTTTTTATCGCGATCCACCAGATGCACCCGCTGGGTCACCAGCGCATTGGCGGTATTCGGGCGGGCAACTTCGACCAGCGCCGGGCTATTGAGCAGGCCGTCGGCCAGCTTTTTGATCTCGTCGCTAAAGGTGGCCGAGAACAGCAGATTTTGCCGCTGTGCGGGCAAGAGCTTCAGGATTTTCTTGATGTCATTGATAAAGCCCATGTCCAGCATGCGGTCAGCTTCATCCAGCACCAAGATATCCACCTCGGCCAGCGTCAGCTCGCCCTGTTTGGCCAGATCAAGCAAACGGCCCGGCGTGGCCACCAGAATATCCACAGGCGCTTCTTGCAGGCGTTTGATTTGCGGATTCACCCGCACGCCGCCAAACATCACCATGGATTTAAACGGCAGGTATTTGCCATAGGCTTGTACCGATTCTTCTACCTGTGCCGCCAGCTCGCGGGTTGGGGTAAGGATCAGCACCCGGGGCGCGGCCAGCGCACTGGTGGCGCTGTCGCTGAGCAGGCGTTGCAAAATCGGCAAGGTAAAGCCAGCGGTTTTGCCGGTGCCGGTTTGCGCCGCCGCCAGCAAATCGCCGCCTTGCAGCACTTGCGGGATAGCCTGCGCCTGAATCGGCGTAGGTTGGGTATAACCGGTATCAGCGAGCGCACGCAACAGCGGCTCGGCCAAGCCAAGCTTGGCAAAAGTCAGATCAGACATTGGAGTATTCCTGCTGCGGCCTATCGCGAGCGCGATACCAATCCAGGGCAGGGTTTGGGTAATTAGGAGTTTGGGCCGGGGAGCTCGTGGCTCACGCGCCGGCGCGCCGATTGGTTAGGCGCCAAGGAACTGAATACTACCGGTTTTTCTTTAAATTACAACCTCTACGCCGCTTAATGGCATTTAGCCACCACAAACGGGTGCAAGAATACGCTGCACTAACAGCGCCTGCTGCATAGCACTAAGAACCTGCTGAATACCGGCGCGGCACGCCGGATCCGCGGCAATGGCCTCGGCGCAGCTCAAATCGCCCACCACCGGAATCGTGAGCGAGGCTGTCGCGATCCAGTCTACCGACATCAGCTGCAACGTTTCTTGCAGTGCCTCGTAGGCGTGCCGAGCCCGTGGGGCGGCGTTGAGCAAGGCCAGTGGTTTATGCACCAACACATCGGTACCCACCAGCCAATCCAGCGCATTTTTCAGCACGCCACTCACCCCGTGGGCGTATTCGGGGCTGGCCACCAGCACGGCATCCACCGCGCGCAGCTCAGCCAGCCAACGCTGCAGCACCGGAAACTGCTCGGGCGCTAGATCGGGATTAAACGGCGGCACGAAGGCGAGCGCGGTAAACGGGGTGAGCGTCATTCCGGCTGGCGCCAGCTGCGCACAAGCCTGCAACAGCGCCGTATTGCGTGACTGTGCGCGCAAACTTCCGGAAATCGTCATGATCTGCATGCCCTACCCCCGCTCGAAACCAGCCAGCATCATCGCATGCCGTGTGTAGGGCAGCAATTCAGGTACACTGCCGTCTTTCGCGATGAGGGATCACCATGGCGCTGAAAGCCACGATTTTTAAAGCCGAGCTTAATATCACCGATCTGGATCGCAACTACTACGCGACCCATGCCCTGACCGTGGCGCGCCATCCTTCTGAAACCGACGAGCGGATGATGTTGCGCCTGCTGGCCTTTGCCCAGCAAGCCAGCGAGACGCTGGAATTTACCCGCGGGCTGTGCGCCGATGATGAGCCCGATCTGTGGCAAAAAAATCTGGTCGACGAGATTGAATGCTGGATCGAGCTGGGCCTGCCCGATGAAAAGCGCATCAAAAAAGCCTGCAATCGCGCCGCCAGCGTGTGGATTTATGCTTATGGCGGCCCGCGCGCCGTGGATTTATGGCTCGATGGCGTACGCGGTCAGCTCAGCCGCTTTCCGCAGTTGAATATTGTGAGCGTGGATGGCCCCGAGCTCAGTGCGCTGGGCGCGCTGGCCGAGCGCGGCATGCAGCTGCAGATCACCATTCAGGATGGGCAGCTGTGGATCTCCAGCGCGCAGGGCGATCTGGCGATTACTCCCCGCGCTTTGTGGCGCGATGGCCAAGCGGTAACGAGCTAATACCCACCCAATGTATCAACCCCAAAGCTAGTTAATATATTGATTAGCAGCACATACCCAAGGAGTCGAAAATGAAAGCCCTGTGTAGCCTCTTGCTCGCCACCCTCGCCTTCAGCGCGCAGGCCGCCGACGCCGCCAAACCCGTCAAAACCGAATCGGGCATCGAAATCACCATGCTCAAAGAGGGCAAAGGCGCGCAGCCCAAGGCGCTGGATACCGTTACCGTGCACTATCGCGGCATGTTTCCAGATGGGAAGGAATTTGATAGCTCGTATAAACGCGGCCAGCCGGCGAGTTTTCCGCTCTCGGGCGTGATTCGCTGCTGGACCGAAGCCGTGCAACAGATCAAGGTGGGCGGCAAAGCGCGCCTGGTGTGCCCGCCCAATCTGGCCTATGGCAGCCGCGGCGCCGGTAATGTGATTCCGCCGAATGCCACGCTGGTGTTTGAAGTGGAATTGCTGGCGATCGAATAAGGCTAGCCTGCAGGGTATAGGCTGAAAGCGATTTAGCGATCAGTCTTTCAGCCACATACCCAGGCGCAGTAACCGTGCCACCTGCTGCGCGGTACGGGTGAGATTGGCTTCGGCCTGCAGCAAGACCTCGTCGCGGCTAGCCAGCGCCGGAATGCAGTCAAATGCCGCCAAGATCCCCGCCGCCTCCAGCTCGCGCGGGCTGGCTTGCAATGCGCCCACAATCGCCAGCACCGGCACCCCCGCCTGCTGCGCCAATTGAGCCACGCCAAACGGTGCTTTGCCCGCCAGCGTTTGCGCATCCAGACAGCCCTCGCCGGTAATCACCAGCGCCGCACCTTGCAAGGCCTGCGTGAGCTGCACCGCCTCCAGCACGATATCAATGCCGCGCCGCAGCCGGCAATTAAATAAAAACGCCAGCGCCGCCGCGCCAATGCCTCCGGCCGCACCCCCGCCGGGCAAGGCTTCCACATCTTTGCCCAATTGCCGGCGAATCACATGGGCAAACTGGTGCAAGGCTTCATCCAGCTGCACCACCTGCGCCGGGCTCGCGCCTTTTTGCGGCCCAAACACCGCCGATGCGCCGCGCGGGCCGGTGAGTGGGTTATCCACATCGCAGGCCAGCTCAAACTCGCATTCCAGCAAGCGGGCATCGAGACCGCTCAGATCAATCTGCGCCAGCCGGGCCAGCGCCGCACCACCGGGCGGCAAGGGCTGGCCGTCGAGCCCCAGCAATTGCGCCCCCAGTGCCCGCAGCATACCGCTGCCGCCATCATTGGTGGCCGATCCACCCAAGGCCAGAATAAAGCGGCGGATGCCCTGATCCAGCGCCGCACGAAGCAGATCGCCCACGCCCTCGCTGCTGGTAAGTAGCGGATTGCGCTCATGTGGCGCCAGCAGCGCCAAACCACAGGCGGTGGCGATTTCGATCACCGCCGTTTGCCCGTCGCCCAATACCCCCCAATGCGCCAGCACCGGCTGGCCCAATGGCCCCCGCACCTGTGCTTGCTCTAGGCGGCCACCACAGGCTTCCAATAACGTGGTCAGCGTGCCCTCGCCGCCATCGGCCAGCGGGAGCTGCACCAACTGTGCCTGTGGCAACTCGGTGCGCAGCGCCGCCGCGATCATCGCCGCCACCTGCGGGGCGCTGAGGGTTTCTTTAAACGAATCGGGGGCAATAATAATTTTGGGCATGCAGACAACAAAAAATAAGGCGCCGCCGGCATTCGCCATGGCGGCGCACAATCAGATTAGACACAGGGTATAGCCCGCCAGCCTTTTCAAAATAAAGCCTAGCGAGCAATACCCAAAAGAATGATTAGCGCGGTTGCGGGTAAGGGCGCTCGACCGCTTCCCACAGGCTAGGCGCTTTCTCTGGCGTCCAGCCTGCACCCCGCTCGGCTTTATGACTTTGCAGGCAGCGATAAGTGCGGCCGCGATAGCTAATCAATTGCCCGCGCGCATACGACACACCTTCCCGCCAGCTGCCGCGATCACCCCACTGGCCATCACCATGAGCTTCCACTTTGCGCCACAAGGCCGGTGCGGCTTCCGGATTCCAGTTGGCGCCTTTCACCGCATCGTGGGCTTGTTGGACTTCATACAGTTGGCCGTGATACATCACTCGCTCGCCTAGCTGATAGGCGCGACCTTCACGCCAGGGGCCAGCCGCCCAAGCGGCGCTAATGGTCAGACACAGGCTCAAAGCCAGAATACGACAAGTACGGTGCATGAGGTTCTCCTTGGCGGTGGCCGACAGTATCGCCGAAAGCGCGACAAACCCGCATGACAAAGCGCACAAGCGAGGGGTGAAAAGTACCCAAGCCACTCCAGCAAGTTTGACGCGCATCAGGCGCAGGCGCGAAAAGCCCGCGCCAAGGCGACGAATGTTGTCTACAACCGAGAAACACCTCTGCCGGGCAGGCCTATTGTATGTACAACCGCAATGTGACGATGGACAGCATCTCCACCTTCCGCATCCGGCTTTTTGACATGATCTGCGCGCTCTCAACCGCGCTAGATTTACTCGACCCGGCGCTGGGCTCGCACCAGAAGCGTACCTGTCTGATTGCCTCGCAATTGGCACGCAGTCTGCAGCTGAGCGATGCCGACTATCAGGAAGTCTTTGGTGCGGCGATTTTCCACGATATTGGCGCGATTGGCCTGCAAAACCGTTTATCCATGCTGGACTTTGAAGAGGTAGATCCGCACACCCATGCCACGCTGGGGGCTTTGCTGCTGGAACGCTTTCCGGCCTTCCGGCGCTATGCACCGCTGGTGCGCTGCCACCATGTGCAGTGGCAACATGGCGCGGGCACGCAGCACGCTGGCCAAGCAGTGCCCACCTACAGCCAACTGATTTATCTGGCTGATCGCATTGAAGTGCTGGCGCAAGGGCAAGAGAATATCCTTGGTGCCGTCCCGCAAATCGTGGCACAGATTCAGGCGGTGCGCGGCAGCAAATTTCACCCACAGCTGGTGGACGAGTTTGTCCAGCTCGCCCAGCATGAGAGCTTCTGGCTGGATATCTTCTCGCGCAATCTGGATCGCATCCTGATGGATGCGGCACCGTTCGATAATATCGAGCTGGATCTGCAGCAGATGCTGCAATTTGCCCAGTTTTTTGCGCTGGTCATCGATTCGCGTAGCCATTTCACCGCCACGCACTCGGCCGGGGTGGCCATCACGGCCGAAATCATCGCCCAACAAATCGGGATGACGGCGCAGGAATGCACCAAAATGCGCATTGCCGGCTATTTGCATGATCTGGGCAAGCTGGCCGTGCCCAGCGAATACATCGAGCGCGACGGCAAGCTCGACCAGACCGAGATGGCGCGCGTACGCTCACACAGTTACATCACGCTGGATATTCTGGGCAATATCAAAGGGCTGGAAGACGTGGCGCAATGGGCGTCTAGCCACCATGAACGGCTGGATGGTAGCGGCTACCCCTACCATCGCACCGCCAACGAATTACCGCTGGGGTCGCGCATCATGGCCGTGGCCGATGTGTATACCGCCCTCACCGAAAATCGCCCTTATCGGGCCGGCCTCGCCCCGAATGCCGTACTACAGATGCTGGATGAGCTAGCGAAAGACGGCAAACTCGATCCGGTGGTGATCGGCGTCTTACATCAGCATCTGTCCACGGTCGAAGCCGCCCGGATTGCGGCGCAGGAACAAGAGAGCCTGGATCTCGCCGAATTCTGGCAAGTGGCCTCACGCGAATGTGGCGTACAAAAGGCTCGCCAAGCCGCGCAGGCAGGAGTCTAGCTTCAGAAATTCGAATGAAGCTACTGCTCCGCCAATATTGCTTACGCCAAATCAGTCATCAATGAAGCTTGCCCTCATTTTCATCAAAAATAGTCGCCACAATTCAAATCCCACAAGATAAAACCAAGCGCCGTCAGGAAGCAGAAATTTAACTTGCCTTATATAATTTCACGACAAATAATATTCAAGCCAAAAAGGCGAAAGCTACATTTAGATTGCAATTACCCAAGGAGAGTTACCCATGAAACTGATTCAAACTACGATTCTGGCAGCTATTCTGGCAATGTTCGGCGCATCTGCGATGGCAACTGAAAACAACACTACAGGCGTTAAAAAGTCTGTAGAGAAGAAAAATGAGCAAATTAGCAAAGCAAATGCCAGCGGTGCAAGCAAAGCTAAGAAAGCAAAAAAATCTCACGCTAGCGGTGAAAAAGCAGCTGAGCAAGTTGGTCACTAAGCCACTAGCTACTGCTTACTAGAAATCAAAAGGCTTTGCCACTTGGCAAAGCCTTTTGATTTATGACGCGCCAGTCTAAAGAATCTCTCCAAACCTGCCTGAACAACCTTCTCAACAGCGACACACAAGATTGGTACATTTTGGCGATTAGACTTTTAACTAGCCTTTCGAGCACACCAGCAAAAAATTGCCCTTGTGCCATATTGGCACGGAAGATCAATCACAGCTTAAAGCGGCTCACCGCCTGTTTCAGTTCGGCCGCTTGGCTACCCAGCTCACGGGTTTGACTGGCGGCGGCATCAAAGGTGCGCAGATTATCCTGCGCTCCCCGTTCAATTGTGCTGACCAGCTCGGCCACGCGTTCACTTTGTTCGCTTTGCATGGCCATCACTTGCAGCAATTCATCCACCGCTTGCACCACCTGCTGGCTGCTATCAACGATGCGGCCCATGGTGTCTTCGGCCTGCTGGGTTTGCTGTAGGCCCTGATCAGCTAGGGTCACATTCTGATTCATGCCCGAGACCACCAGACCGGTTTTATCCCGAATACTGGCAATTGCCGTGACAATGTCTTGGGTGGCCTGCGTGGTGCGCTCAGCCAGTTTGCGCACTTCATCGGCCACCACCGCAAAACCTCGCCCTTGCTCACCGGCGCGGGCGGCCTCAATAGCGGCATTCAGCGCCAACAGATTTGTTTGGTCGGCAATTTCACGAATGCTGATCACCAAACCGGAAATGGCCGCAGTTTGATTGCCGAGATCCTGCACTTCATCGGCCGCGATATTAATGCTATCGGCCAGCGTGCGAATACTGCCAGCAACGGTTTGGATGCTATGAATACCCTCGCCGGCTTGCGAGCCGGCCGCACGGGCGAGTTCAATCGCCATTTCCGTACTGCTAGTCATTTGCTGCAGACCCTGATTGGTGCTGGCCACGCTTTCCTGAATACCGGAAACCGAAGCATTCATCGTATGCACGCGAGCGCGCAAATCATGCACTCGGGCATCTTGCCCGGTGGCGGAAACCGACACCTGATCGGACACTTGCCGAATGGCCTGCACCACCTGCCCTAGTTCACGCTGCATTTGCGCCACTCCGCCGAGCACCGAATCGGTGCGGCGGGCATGAATAGCTTGGCTGAGATCACCTGCGCCAATCTTGGCCACCAATTCCCGCAAGGCCAAAGGCTCAATTTCCAGCGGCTGATAAATCCGCCGCGCCACCAGGGCCAGCATGCCGCAGACAAACAAGGCCACCAGCACATTGAGCACCAATAGATTGCGGGTGGCCTCGGCCACTGCCGCTTCTTGCTCGCTTTGGGCCGCAGCAAAGGCGGCTTGGACTCGCTGATCTTCGGTATCAACCAGAGTCGCGAGCTGCTCACCGGTTTGGTCAATCAAATCATCAATCGCAGCAAATGCCGCTTCATCCGCACGCGCAGCAATAATCCGGGGCAAATCGCTCGCCACCCCTTGCTGCAATTTGCTAAACAGGCTGCGCATCTGCTCACGCGTGGCCGTGGCTTCGATTTGTTCGATGGCTTGGCGAATGCTTTGGCTGAGGGCTTCGGTTTCTTTTACCCGCTCAGGCTGCACCTGGCCTTCGTCTTTATCGACGATATTATCCATCGCGACGAGGGTGATCTGGGTGACATCGGTACGCAGCCGGCCTAGCGCATTGCTTTGTTTAGCCAGCACGCTGGCGCGAGCGATTTTTTCCGAAACCAGCTTTTGACTGGCCCAGGCATTAATCGCCAAGGCAAGCAAGCCGGTAATCAAGGTGGCGGCCAAAATCAGCAGCCAGTGACGAATCGGCAAATTTTTCATAACTACCAAGCCTCGATTAAGTTTCACCTACAGTCTAGTCAAGATAGTCGCAAAAAAAAGCCCGCGACATCCTTCGATGCGCGGGCTTATCAAAGTGCCTGAACAGCACACAGGAACAAACTCGAATTACATGTTGTAGGCTTTCTCGCCGTGGCTGGTTACATCCAGACCTTCGCGTTCTTCGTCTTCTTTCACGCGCAGACCGATGGTCATATCAACCAGCTTGTAAGCAATGGCCGCGACAACACCAGACCACACCAGCGTAATACCCACACCAATGGCTTGGATTTTTACTTGCGTAGCAATGCTGTAGCCGCTGGCCACGCTGTTGCTTACATAATCCCACACGCCAGTGCCGCCCAGATCAGGGCTCGCGAAGACACCGGTCAGGATCGCGCCCAAGATACCGCACACGCCATGCACGCCAAACACATCCAGCGAATCATCCGCGCCCAGCAGACGTTTCAGACCATGTACGCCCCACAGACCAGCCACACCCGCCAGCAGACCCATGATCAGACCACCGCCCACGCCCACATAGCCAGCAGCAGGCGTAATCACCACCAGACCAGCAACCGCGCCTGAGGCGGCACCCAGCAATGATGGCTTACCTTTCAGAATCCACTCGGCAATCAACCAGCTCAGCGCTGCAGCAGCAGGCGCCACCCAAGTATTGATGAAGGCCAGCGCAGCGACGCCATTGGCTTCCAGTGCCGAACCGGCATTGAAACCAAACCAGCCGAACCACAGCAGTGAAGCACCGATCATGGTCATAGTCAGGCTATGTGGGGTCATCGGATCACGGCCGTAGCCCACCCGTTTACCCACAAAGTACGCGCCCACCAGGCCAGCAACTGCGGCATTGATATGCACCACCGTGCCGCCGGCGAAATCCAGCGCGCCGTCTTGGAACAGATAACCGGCAGTCGCAGTGGCAGCGGCAGCAGCTTCAGCCGACGTATAGGCGTCAGGGCCAGCCCAGTACCACACCATGTGCGCCATTGGCAGATAGCTGAAGGTAAACCAGATCACGCAGAACACCAGCACGGCCGAGAATTTGATGCGCTCCGCAAACGAGCCCACGATCAGCGCACAAGTAATAGCGGCAAAGGCACCTTGGAAGGCGATATAGATCATCTCGGAGATGCCAATGCCTTTATTCCAGGTGGCGGCAATCGAATCAGGCGTTACGCCTTTGAGCAGCACCTTTGACAGCGAGCCAAAGAATGCATTGCCTTCGGTAAAGGCCACGCTGTAGCCGTAAACCACCCACAGCACCGAAATCAGGCTGAAGACGGTGAATACTTGCATCAGCACCGACAGCATGTTTTTGCTGCGCACCAAGCCACCGTAGAACAGCGCCAAACCTGGAATCGACATCAGAATCACCAAGGCAGTGGCGACAAACAACCAGGTGTTATCGCCTTTATTAATGGTGATGGTTGGGGCTGCTGCAGCTGGGGCCGAAGCCACCAGCGAAGCTGCGGCGGGTGCACTTGCCACGCTTGAGGCTGCATCAGCGCTCACTTCGCTCGCCACCGCAGTGGTTGCAGAGGCCTGCACGGCACTGGCGGCTTCTTCGGCCATCGCAGGTACCGCGAAAAACATGGCGCCGATCAGCGCCAAGCTACCAAGTAATTTTTTCATTATGCGCTCTCCAGTCGGTTCGAATTAGATGGCAGCTTCGCCGGTTTCGCTGGTACGAATCCGCACGATGTGGGCCAAGTCGAAGACAAAAATCTTGCCGTCACCGATCTTGCCGGTGTGGGCGGCTTTTTCGATCGCTTCGATGGCTTGCTCCAGCAAGTCATCGCTGATGGCGATTTCAATTTTTACTTTGGGCAGAAAATCAACCACGTACTCGGCACCGCGGTACAACTCGGTATGGCCTTTTTGCCGGCCGAAACCTTTTACCTCGGTGACCGTCAAACCTTGTACGCCGATTTCTGACAGGGCTTCGCGCACTTCATCGAGCTTGAAGGGCTTGATAATCGCAGTGACGAACTTCATGGTTAACTCCTGATACGAAACGATCAATGGGTGGACGGGCCACTATCAGCAGGAAGCGTGCCAACTTCAAAAGTGGCGTATTTTCAGACCTTTACAGCTTAGTCGATGGATGATTGCACAATTTTGAACCAGCCTAGATCGACCCCAGCCCGTGCGTGCACTTTTTTTGTGCATGCTGTGCGCATTGCTTTATAGGGCGATCTGCTACACTCATGGATGAACCCGCCTTTACTAGGAGCATGATCATGCTGAAAGAAAAATTCTTTGATGAAATTGCCAGCAAACTCTCAGATGCCGTGGCCAATAGCCCTGCCAAAGACATGGAAAAAAACGTTCGCGCCATGATGGGCAGTGCGTTTAATAAGCTGGATCTGGTAACCCGCGAAGAATTCGAAATCCAGCAGGAAGTTTTGGCGCGCACGCGCGAAACCGTGGTGCAGCTGGAAGCCCGTGTCGCCGCACTGGAAGCGCGCCTCGAGCTCAATAACCCTCAAGACGGCATTTAAGCTCACCGGCTTTACAACAGCCTGACCGACAAACCGAGCCTTGCGCTCGGTTTTTTTGTACCATCGTAAACTCAACTACAACAACAATCGTGCGTACCAATGACCATCAGCATTACCAAGGCTGGCATTCTCGATCTGGATGACCTCGCCCCGCTCTATCAGGCTTATCGGCAGTTTTATATCGATCACGCCATTCCTTATGCCCACTGCAGTACCGACTTTGAGCAAACCCGTGCATTTATCGCTGAGCGGCTCGCTCATGGCGATTCGCGCCTGTATCTGGCCCGCAACCAAGGCGGCGAGGCCGTGGCTTTTGCGCAGGTCTACACCAGTTTCTCATCGATGTTTCTTTGCCGCAGCTGGGTACTGAATGATCTGTATGTCGCGCCAAGCCAGCGTGGACAAAAGCTGGGCGAAACCTTGCTCGCGCATGTCGAAAAAGAAGCTCTGGCGATTGGGGTGGCGATTTTGACGATGGAAACATCACCGGAAAACGTTCAGGCGCACCGGCTGTATCAGAAGATGGGCTATGAGCGCGAAATGGGGCATTTGCATTTCGTGCGCAAATTGGGGATTTAATACCAAGCTAGGTATGTCCCGCTAAGTATTATCTGGATTGGCCTATAGGGCAATACCCTGAAAACAATCCAAATAAGAGACGTAAAAAAACCAGCCCGTAGGCTGGTTTTTTTGTCCAGAACATCGTCCAGCGATGATCAGTGGCCGCGCCGTTTGATCTTGTCGATAACTGCCAGTTTGGCAACCGCTTCGACCAGTTCGGCCTGCGCCATGGCAAAATCCATCGACGAAGCATGATTTTTCAATGCTTCTTCGGCCTTGCGCTTTGCTTCCTGCGCTTTGGCTTCATCGATGTCTGCACCACGAATCGCAGTATCGGCCAATACCGTTACCCCATCCGGCTGAACTTCGAGCATGCCACCTGAAACAAACAGGATGACATCATCTTCGTTCGAGTTCGCGATCTTGATCCGGATCGCGCCCGGGCGGATGCGGGTCAGCAGCGGCGCGTGCCGCGGCAAGATACCGATCTCACCTCGTTCGGCAGGCGCAGAGATAAACTCGGCGGTGCCTGAGTAGATCAGCTCTTCGGCGCTAACTACGTCCACATGCATGGTCATGGCCATAGCTTAACCCCTTATTGCATGGACTTGGCTTTTTCGACCGCTTCCTCGATGCCGCCAACCATGTAGAAGGCTTGCTCTGGGAGGTGATCGTAATCGCCGTTCAGGATGCCCTTGAAGCCCTTCAGGGTTTCTTTGAGCGGAACGTATTTGCCTGGAGAGCCAGTGAATACCTCGGCCACGTGGAATGGCTGAGACAGGAAACGCTGGATCTTACGCGCACGCGATACGGTCAGTTTGTCTTCTGGCGACAGCTCGTCCATACCCAGAATCGCGATGATGTCTTGCAGTTCTTTGTATTTCTGCAGCGTAGATTGTACGCCGCGAGCTACGTAGTAGTGCTCTTCACCAACGATTTGTGGGTCCAGCTGACGTGAAGTTGAGTCCAGTGGATCTACCGCAGGGTAGATACCCAGAGACGCAATATCACGGCTCAATACAACAGTCGCATCCAAGTGAGCGAATGTGGTAGCTGGAGATGGGTCAGTCAAGTCATCCGCAGGTACGTATACGGCCTGGATTGACGTGATCGAACCAGTTTTGGTCGAGGTAATACGCTCTTGCAGTGCACCCATCTCTTCGGCCAGGGTAGGCTGATAACCTACGGCTGAAGGCATACGACCCAGCAGGGCGGATACTTCAGTACCGGCCAAGGTGTAACGGTAGATGTTGTCTACGAAGAACAGGATGTCACGGCCTTCATCACGGAATTGTTCCGCGATGGTCAGACCAGTCAGCGCTACGCGCAGACGGTTGCCTGGAGGCTCGTTCATCTGACCATAAACCATCGCCACTTTATCAAGAACGTTAGAGTCCTTCATTTCGTGGTAGAAGTCGTTACCCTCACGAGTACGCTCACCTACACCAGCAAACACAGACAAACCGCTGTGTGCTTTAGCGATGTTGTTGATCAGTTCCATCATGTTTACGGTTTTGCCTACACCGGCACCACCGAACAGACCAACCTTACCACCTTTCGCAAACGGGCATACCAGGTCAATTACCTTGATACCGGTTTCCAACAGATCGATGGTTTGGTTCAACTCATCAAATTTTGGAGCAGCTTGGTGAATAGCGCGAGTTGCCTCGGCGTTCACAGGACCTGCTTCATCGATTGGGTTACCCAATACGTCCATAATACGACCCAGAGTCGCTTTACCTACAGGCACAGAAATAGCTGCGCCGGTGTTAGCAACTTGCAGGCCACGTTTAAGACCATCGGTACTACCCATGGCGATCGCACGCACTACGCCGTCACCGAGCTGTTGCTGGACTTCCAGCGTCAGATCGATATCGACCAGTTTGAGCGCGTCATACACCTTGGGCAGGTTGTCGCGTGGAAATTGCACGTCAACAACTGGTCCAATGATTTGTACGATTTTACCTTGGCTCATCGTTTTTCCTAATCCAGTTAATCCGTCAGGGCCCATTAAACTGCAGCGGCACCAGATACGATTTCCGAAAGCTCTTTCGTAATCGCAGCTTGACGCGTTTTGTTATACAGCAGTTGCAGGGAGCCGATTACCTTGTCGGCATTGTCGGTTGCGGCCTTCATTGCCACCATCCGAGCTGCTTGTTCCGATGCCATGTTTTCCGCTACGGCTTGGTAAACCAATGCCTCGATGTAACGGTTCATCAATTCATCGATCACAGTCTTCGCATCCGGCTCATACAGGTATTCCCAGTTATGAGTGCGGGCCGGTTTTTTTGCCGGCTCGAATGCATCGCTCGACAATGGCAGCAACTGCTCGGCAACTGGCTCTTGTTTCATCGTATTGATGAAGCGGGTGTAAACGAGGTGCACTTCGTCTACTTCGCCAGCTACGTAGGCATCGATCATCACTTTGATCGGGCCAATCAGCTGTTCCAGATGTGGGGTATCACCCAAACCGGTGACATGCGAAATCACTTTCGCGCCATTCCGGTTCATGAAGCCCAGACCCTTATTACCGATTGCAGTTACAACCGTCTCAATGCCATTCTGGTGACGATCTTTCATGTTATTGAAAGCCAGACGCAGGGAGTTGGTGTTCAAGCCACCACACAGACCTTTGTCCGAAGTCACCACAATCAGGCCAACCCGTTTGACGGTGTCGCGCTTTTGGAGATATGGGTGTGCATAGTCAACCAGCGCAGCGCTCAGGTGAGCGGCCACATTACGGATTTTTTCACCGTAAGGGCGGGCCGCTTTCATGCGATCCTGAGCTTTGCGCATTTTCGACGTAGCTACCATTTCCATGGCGCGGGTGATCTTCTGCGTGTTTTTTACGCTTTTGATCTTGGTACGAATCTCTTTACCGCCTGCCATGATCTGATCCTTTTATTGACGTCTCAAATCAGTACGCAGCGCTAGCCTTGAAGGAATCCGCAGCTTTCAGTACAGCAGCTTCGTCGTCAGATGACAGTTCACCTTTCTCGTCGATGCGGGCCAGTACGTCGGCGTGGTTTGCCTTGAGGTGGCTGAGGAACGCGGCTTCAAATGCCAGTGCGCGGTTAACAGCGATGTCTGCATAAACACCTTTGTTAATCAGCAGCAGGGTTACACCCAGCTCACTCACTTTCATTGGGCTGTATTGAGCTTGTTTCATCAGCTCAGTCACCAGCTTACCGTTTTCCAGCTGTTTACGAGTTGCTTCGTCCAGATCAGAGGCAAACTGAGCAAATGCAGCCAGCTCGCGATATTGCGCGAGAGCCAGACGTACACCACCGCCCAGTTTCTTGATGATCTTGGTTTGCGCCGCACCACCTACACGCGATACAGAAATACCGGCATTCATCGCAGGACGGATACCCGCGTTGAACAAGTCAGTTTCCAAGAAGATCTGACCGTCGGTAATCGAAATCACGTTGGTTGGTACGAATGCAGACACGTCACCGGCTTGCGTTTCAATGATCGGCAGCGCAGTCAGTGAACCGGTTTGACCCTTCACTTCGCCGTTAGTCAGTTTTTCAACTTCTTCAGCGTTGATACGGGCCGCACGTTCCAGCAGACGTGAGTGCAGATAGAATACGTCACCAGGGTAAGCTTCACGACCTGGAGGACGACGCAGCAGCAGGGAGATCTGACGATAAGCCACAGCTTGTTTCGACAGATCATCGTAAACGATCAGCGCGTCTTCGCCACGATCGCGGAAGAACTCACCCATGGTACAACCTGAGTAAGCAGCGATGTATTGCAGAGCAGCTGATTCAGAAGCAGACGCGGCCACCACGATCGTGTGGGCCAGAGCGCCGTGCTCTTCCAGTTTACGCACCACGTTGGCGATCGAAGAGGCTTTTTGGCCAATCGCAACGTAGATACAAGTTACGCCGGTGCCTTTCTGGTTGATGATCGCATCCAGAGCAACGGCAGTTTTACCGGTCTGACGGTCACCAATGATCAGCTCACGCTGACCACGACCAATCGGCACCATGGTGTCGATTGATTTGATACCGGTTTGCATTGGTTGAGCAACTGACTGACGTGCAATTACGCCAGGAGCAATTTTCTCGATTGGTGCAAATTTGTCGGTACCCAGAGGGCCTTTACCATCGATTGGCTGACCCAGCGCATTCACTACGCGGCCTACCAATTCGCGGCCAACTGGAACTTCCAGAATACGGCCGGTACATTTCACTTCGTCACCTTCGACGATGTGTTTGTAGTCACCCAGAATTACGGCACCTACTGAGTCACGCTCCAAGTTGAGCGCCAGACCGTAGGTATTGCCAGGGAATTCCAGCATCTCGCCCTGCATAACTTCTGACAGGCCGTGCACGCGCACGATACCATCAGTTACCGACACAACAGTACCAGTGGTGCTGGACTGTGCGCCTTGAGGCAGATTCTGGATCCGAGCTTTAATCAGTTCACTGATTTCGGACGGATTAAGTTGCATGATTTCTCCTAACTCTTCAGGCTCGTTGCAAGTGCGGTCAATTTGCCACGAACAGAGGCATCGATAACCAGATCACCAATGGTCACCTTCACACCACCGATCAAATCGGGGTTGACGCCAACATCGGCCGTAACCTTGCGTTTGAGTTGCTGAGTGAGCGTAGCCGTCAGTTCGGCCAGTTGGGCATCAGTCACAGCAAAAGCAGACTCGATATGTGCTTGCGCCACACCTTCATCTGCAGCTTTGAGCTCTTCGAAGAGAGCAGCTACCGCCGGCAGAGTGGTAAAGCGGCGATTTTCGAGTACTGTTGCCAGGAAGTTGTTAACCTCAGCGCTTGCCTCACCGCCCAGAAGCCCCGCGAGGAGCTCCTGAACCTGTGCCGCAGAACACTTCGGATTAGCCACTACTGCAAGGGCATCGTCGTTACTCGCGATGGACGCAAGCTTGGCGAGAATGTCCGACCATTGAGCAAGCGTGTTGCTCTCTTTGGCCAAGCGGAAAACCGCTTCAGCGTAGGGTCTAGCGACTGTGATAAGTTCTGCCATGACTGTCTTACAATTCCGCTTTGATAGATGACAGCATGTCAGCATGCTTAGCAGCGTCTACTTCACGCTGCAGAATCTTCTCAGCACCGGCAACGGCCAGAGTGGCCACTTGCTGACGGAGTGATTCTTTGGCTTGCTGGATTTGCTGTTCGATTTCACCTTGAGCGCCGGCCAACAGGCGTTCGCCTTCGGCCTTAGCATTGCTCTTAGCTTCTTCGACAAGTTGTGCAGCGCGTTTTTCTGCCTGAGCGATGATCTCTGCGGCCTGCTGTTTAGCTTCGCGCAGTTTATCTGCTGATTTTTTCTCAGCATTTTCGAGATCTTGCTTGGCGCGGTCCGCCGCGGCCAGGCCGTCGGCGATACGCTTCGCACGCTCATCCATCATCTTGGTCAGCGGAGGCCAAACAAACTTCATCGTGAACCAGATCAGGATCGCGAATGTGATCATCTGACCTATGAGAGATGCATTAAATTCCACGCTGAAAGTCCTCCTTAAAGGCTGATCAAATGATTAGTGAGCAGCAGCAGTCAGGGCAGCAAGGAATGGGTTGTTGAAGGTGTACAGCATAGCAACACCAACGCCGATCATAGAGATCGCGTCCAACAGACCAGCGATGATGAACAGTTTAGTTTGCAGAACTGGGATCATTTCTGGTTGACGAGCAGAAGACTCGAGGAATTTACCACCGAGGATTGCGAAACCGAGTGCAGTGCCGATCGCAGCCAGACCGATGATGATCGCAGCAGCGATAACAGTCATGCCTTGTACGGAAGCAATTACTTCAGGTGCAGCCATTTTGATACTCCTAAGGTTTAAATCAAAAGTTACTAGGTTGGGTAAATCTTTGTCCGACACCGTGCACCCAACCGACACACGTCACCGGACGAAAATCTTAGTGGTCTTCTACAGCCAAGCTCAGGTACACGATGGTCAGCATCATGAATACGAAGGCTTGCAGGGTTACAACCAGAATGTGGAAGATCGCCCATGGCGCGCCCAGCACCCAGTTGATCCACCATGGCAGCAGCGCGATCAAGATGAAGATCAGCTCACCGGCGTACATGTTACCGAACAGACGCAGCGCCAGAGAGATTGGCTTAGCAGCCAGCTCGATCAACTGGAATGCAAAGTTAACTGGCATCAGGATGATGGTCATTACCAAGCCTTCGGCGTGGAATGGGGCAGTGAAAAGCTCTTTGATCCAGCCAAACAGGCCTTTAGCAGAAATCGAGAAACCGATGATCAGCAGCATCACAGTCAGTGACATTGCGAAAGTCTGGTTCACGTCAGCGGTAGGTACGACACGCAGATAAACGTGATGAGGATCCATACCGAAGAAGGTGTGACCGATCCATTGGGCGATGGTAGGTAGCAGATCAACAGGCAAGAAGTCCATGCTGTTCATCAGGAACACCCAGCAGAAAATGGTCAGGCTCAGTGGGCCGATCACTTTCGATTTGGCATGGAAGGCATCCTTGATCTGGGTGTCGACCATTTCGACAATCAGCTCAACGAAGTTTTGCAGGCGACCTGGCACGCCAGAAGTGGCTTTGTTTGCCACGTAGGCAAACAGGGCGACGAAGGCCAGACCCAGAACCAACGCAATCCAGAAGGTATCCAGATGGACGCCGCTCGCGGATTTGGCAAAGGTCAAATGGTGCTGGATATAACTAGTTGCATCTTGTGCCATGATCTACTTTTTACCGTCAAATTGAATTAAAAGCCCAAACCAGTAAGCACTTGCGGCGGCGAGGTAACCTACGAACACCCACAACCAGGCGGCTTGCTGGTATACAACAAACAACGCTGCAAAACTCAGCAACGTCATAAAAAGCTTGGCCATCTCGGCAGCAAAGTGGCGACGCATCAATTCGGCGGCGGGCGCAAACTTGACGCTGTAGGCGATCAAGGCATACAACAGACTGCCCGCGATGGCGATGACTCCACCTATACCACTTGCAATTGCTTCGTTTTGACCCAAAATCAAGAACAGGCCGAGGGCGAGTACTATCGTAATTGCCACTTTGAGGCGGATCACGCCCCGAATTTGTGCCGTCTTGACCATCATTTCACCGTAAGCGAAACCCCGCGATTATACGGAGTAGATTTGCCCTACGTCAATTTTACACATTGACTTCATGGCATTTATTTTCCCGCTTTGATGCCAGACGGATAAAACAAAAGCCTTTCTTTTTTAACGAGTAATCATCGTTTAAGCCAAGCCGCACCGAGCTCGCCACATTTTGGTGCAAACCGCTGTCGAACTTACAACTGGGCCAGCAATGCAGCCAATTGCGCCTCGTCGAGGTACTCGATGGTGATTTTTCCTCTCCCCTTCGCGCCGGCCTGAATCTGCACTTTGGTGCCTAAACGGGCGCCAAGTTCCGTGGCTTTGCTTTCCCACTCAGCTTTAAGTGCCGGTTTATTCGCCATCGGTGCTTGCGCGGGCTCGCTGAGCCATTTTTTCACCAGTGCTTCCACTTCGCGCACAGTGAGACCCTTGATCACCACATGCCGCGCCGCCTCATGCTGGCGTTCTACCGGCAGGCCCAGCAGTGCACGGGCGTGGCCCATATCGAGCTGCCCTTCCAGTAACAACTCACGCACTGGCTCCACCAAATTTAGCAAGCGCAGTAAATTGGCAATCGCCGGGCGCGATTTGCCCAAGGCTTGCGCGGCGGCTTCCTGAGTCAGGCCAAATTCATCCATCAGCCGCTGAATACCAACCGCTTCTTCCAGCGGATTGAGATTTTCCCGCTGGATATTTTCAATCAGCGCCATCGCCAGCGCCGCTTCATCGGCGATTTCACGCACCAGCGCTGGAATCTCGCTCAGGCCAGCCAGTTGCGAGGCCCGCCAACGCCGTTCACCGGCGATAATTTCATAGCGCTCCGGCGCGATTTCGCGCACCAGCACCGGCTGCATCAAGCCCTGTGCCCGGATAGAATCGGCCAGCTCCAGCAGCGCCGCTTCATTCATCAGCGTGCGGGGCTGGTACTTACCCGGTTGCAATGCCGTAACCGGCAGCGTTTTTAGGGTGTCTTGGGCGGCGGTATCGCCCATCAATGCATCAAGGCCACGGCCGAGGCCTTTGAATTTCTTGCTTGCCATGCTGTTATCCCTGCCCTCCCCGCCTCGGGGTGGCCACTATTGTCTAGGTTTGCGGAATGATTGGGGCGCGCTCACCTTAGATGGCGGGCGCGACTTCGAGGGCGTTATGCCGTGCCAGCAACTCTTCGGCCAGTTGCAAATAGGCTTGCGCGCCTTTGGAAGATTTGTCGTAGGCCAAAATGGGGCGCCCATAGCTTGGCGCCTCGGCCAGCCGCACATTGCGGGGAATGACGGTGTGATACAGCTTGCTGGTAAAGTGCTTTACCAGCTGATCGGAGACTTGCTGGGCCAAGGTGGAGCGCGGATCAAACATCGTGCGCAGCAAACCTTCGATCTCAATCTTGCGATTCAGATGCTGCTTGATGCGTTTGAGGGTGTTCACCAGATCCGACAAACCTTCCAGCGCATAGTATTCGCACTGCATCGGAATCATCACGGCATCGGCAGCCACCAGGCCATTGAGGGTCAGTAAATTTAGCGCCGGCGGGCAATCGAGCACGATGTAGTCGTATTCGGCCGCCACTTCGCTGAGCGCAGCTTTCAAGCGCCCTTCGCGCGCCTCGGCTTCCACCAGCTCGACTTCGGCACCGGCCAGATCGCGATTGGCGGGCAACACGCTAAAGCCACCGGTTTCTGATTCAACCAAGGTATCGCGAATGGCTGATTCACCAATCAAAAGCGAATACACCGAATGCGCCAAGCGCGCCTTATCGATGCCGGCGCCCATGGTGGCATTCGCTTGCGGGTCCAGATCCACCAGCAGCACCTTTTTCCCCAGATGCGCGAGGCTGGCAGCCAGATTGACTGCCGTGGTGGTCTTGCCCACGCCGCCTTTTTGATTTGCGATGGCCAGTATTTTCATCAGAATCTCTCGACACGGTGTCGTCGGTACAGCAAAGCCGATAGTTTACCCGCTTCAGCGCAGACTGGGCTGACCATTCACCGGCGCTGACGTTTTACTTTCGCAAACGCAACGCCTGAGCTGGATTAAGCCTGGCGGCGCACATGCACCAGATGGCGCTCCGCGGCCAGCTCCGGTACTTGCAGTGCATCTACCCCCGCCACGTATACGTCCGCAGGCAAATGGGTGATTTCTTCGTGAGGATATACCCCCTTGAGGGCCGCCCATTCTCCGCTTGGCAACAACAGATGATTCGTCCAGCGCACAAAATCACCCAGATCGGCAAAGGCGCGCGAGGTGATGATGTCAAAGCCCGCCTCGGGTTGATAAGCCTCGACCCGATCCGTTACCACGGTGACATTCGGCAATTGCAGCTCTAGCAAGGCCTGCCGCAAAAAGGTGGTTTTCTTGTGGTTGGAATCCAGCAAGGTCAGCTGCCATTCGGGGCGCACAATCGCCAGTGGAATACCCGGAGTGCCAAAGCCAGAGCCCACATCCAGCATCCGCAGCGCGCTGGCGGGCAAAAATGGCAGCGGCGCTAGCGAATCGAGCAAATGATGCGTCACCATGCGCTCAGGCTCGCGGATTGCCGTCAGGCTGTAGGTTTTATTCCATTTGGCCAGCAAGACCACATAGGCCAGCAGTTTTTCCTGCTCGGCCGGGCCAATCGCCAAGCCCATCGCGGTGAGGCCCGTGGCAAGTCTCGCGGCCAGATCAATCCCGTTACTCATGCTTTTTCCTGATTTAGGCTTGTTTCTCGGCGGCCAGCTTGGCTTTTTTCAGATATACCAACAGCAGCGCAATCGCCGCCGGTGTCACGCCCGAAATGCGTGAGGCGAGGCCCAGCGTTTGCGGGCGTTGGGCCGTGAGTTTTTGCTGGATTTCTTTCGACAGGCCCGACACTTGGCTGTAATCGAAATCCGCCGGCAGCGGCACATTTTCAAGCGCATCGCGCTTGGCTACTTCGTCTTGCTGCCGCTCGATATAGCCTTGATATTTCACCTGAATTTCAACCTGCTCGGCCACTTGCTCATCGCTAACCCCCGGGCCGGCAATATCGAGTGTCATCAGGCTTTGATAGCTGACTTCAGGGCGGCGCAATAACTCGGCCAGTGTGTATTCCCGCTCAATCGCTTTGCCCAGCACGCGCTCGGCCTCGTGGGCGGCCAAAATCCGCGGATTGGCCCAGGTTGATTTCAGCCGCTCGAATTCGCGCTCGATAGCTTCGCGTTTTTCGCTGAACATCTGCCATTGCGCATCGCCCACCAGCCCCAAGCGGCGGCCATGCTCGGTCAGGCGCAAATCGGCATTGTCTTCGCGCAATTGTAGGCGATACTCGGCGCGGCTGGTGAACATGCGATACGGCTCGGTCACGCCACGGGTGATCAGATCATCCACCAGCACGCCCAGATACGCCTCATCGCGACCCGGGCACCATGGCGCTTCGTCGCGGGCATACAGCGCGGCATTCAAGCCAGCGAACAAGCCCTGCGCCGCAGCTTCTTCATAGCCGGTAGTGCCGTTAATCTGGCCCGCAAAATACAGGCCGGCGATGGCTTTGGATTCGAAGCTGTTTTTCAGCCCGCGCGGATCGAAATAATCGTACTCGATCGCATAACCGGGGCGCAGAATGCGTGCGTTTTCCAAGCCATGAATCGATTGCACGGCCGCCAGCTGAATATCAAACGGCAAGCTAGTCGAGATGCCATTTGGGTAGAACTCATTGGTATCCAGCCCTTCCGGCTCCAGGAAAATCTGGTGGCTGTCTTTATCGGCAAAGCGATTGATTTTGTCTTCAATACTCGGGCAATAGCGTGGGCCGACGCCTTCGATCTTGCCGGTGAACATCGGGCTGCGGTCAAAACCGCTGCGGATAATTTCATGCGTTTTGAGATTGGTATGCGCAATCCAGCACGGCAGTTGCTTCGGGTGCAAACCGCGATGACCGCGCACCGAGAATACCGGCTCGGGCGTATCGCCCGGTTGTGCCTCAAGCACGGCAAAATTAATCGTGCGGCCGTCAATTCGCGGTGGGGTGCCAGTTTTCAGGCGGCCCACCGGCAGCTGTAACTCACGTAAGCGCTGCGATAAAGTTAATGATGCCGGGTCGCCCGCGCGACCGCCAACGTGGTTTTCCAGCCCAACGTGGATCTTGCCGCCTAAAAAGGTACCCGCCGTCAGCACCACGGCGCTGGCTGAAAAACGAATGCCGATTTGCGTTACGGCGCCGGTGACTTTATCGCCTTCCAGCAAAAGATCGCTGACTTCCTGCTGGAAAATATCGAGATTTTCCTGATTTTCCAGCATGCCGCGAATCGCCGCCTTGTAACGCACGCGATCGGCCTGCGCCCGGGTTGCCCGCACGGCCGGGCCTTTGCTGGAATTGAGCGTTTTGAATTGAATGCCACCCATATCGGTGGCCAGCGCCATCGCGCCGCCCAGCGCATCCACTTCTTTTACCAGATGGCCTTTGCCAATGCCGCCAATCGACGGGTTACAACTCATCTGGCCCAGCGTCTCGATATTGTGGGTCAGCAACAGGGTTTTACGCCCCATCCGCGCACTGGCGAGCGCGGCTTCGGTGCCGGCGTGACCACCGCCGACCACAATCACATCATATCGAACAGGATAAAGCATGGCACTGGGCCTCAAACTACGGTAAAGGGGCAATATTCTACGGCAAAACAGGCACTTGAGTCAGCAGGAATGATTTTCATCGCAGCATGCAAATCCGGCATGGGGGCCTCAATGGGGCGCGTGAGCATCTGGCCAGCAGACCACCAGCGAGCCCTTACCCGCACCAAGCCAGAAAAACAAAACCCCGGCCATGCCGGGGTATTGGTCAGAAAGGCTTACAGGACAATCACTTGCCAGCCATACCTACACTTTAAAATGCTTGGCCGCCTCCAGCGCCGCGCCGACGATGCCGGCTTCATTTTTCAGTGTGGCCGCCACCAGCTCGAAACGCAGATTTTGCATTTCGGGGATAAATTTATCGGCCTTTTTACTGATCCCGCCACCAATGATCACCAAATCAGGCGAGAACAGTAGCTGAATGTGCTCCAGATACGCATTCAGCCGCGGGTTGTAGTCTTTCCATTTCAGGTCGAGATCTTCCTTCACCTTGGCCGAACAATATTTCTCGGCAATGGTGTCTTTCGGGAAAATCAGATGCCCAAATTCGGTATTGGTAATCAGCTGACCATCAACTATCAGTGCGCTGCCAATGCCGGTACCCAGCGTAATCACGATGGTCTTGCCACTGCGGCCTTTAGCCGCGCCAAACACCACTTCGGCCAGGCCCGCTGCGTCGGCATCATTCAATACAATCAATGGCAAACCGGTGGCATCGGCCAGAATCTGTTGCGCCGGGGCATTCACCCAGCTTTTATCCACATTGGCGGCCGACAGGGTAACGCCATTGTGCACAATCGCTGGAAAGGTACAGCCAATCGGGCCTTGCCAGTTGAAATGCTCGACGATCTGTTTCACCACCTGCCCCACCGCTTCGGGCGTGGCAGGCTGCGGGGTGTCGATGCGGTGGCGTTCGGCCACCAGCTCGCCGGTTTCCAGATTGACCGGCGCACCTTTAATGCCGGTGCCGCCAATATCAATACCAAGAACAATTCGGGCTTGAGTTTGTGCTGTCATCTCGTTCTTCACAGATTATTTTGAACCGCAGTGTGCCAGCCTGCCGGATGGCCACCAACACCGTAAAACCCTTACGTAGCGGGCCTTACCGACTTAATTGGGCGCAAAATTGCGCAGCTGGATAAAGCGGGCTTTGTCAGCCTCGGCCCGTTGGCGGATTTTCACCGCCTCCTGATCCTGCTGCTGCAATAATTGCTCAATTACTTGGATTTCATCCCGATTTTGATCAAGTTGTGCTTGTAAATCGGCAGGTAACGGTTTTTTTTGCTTCTGGAAGCGCTCAGCTTGCTTTTGCAGCTTTTTATTGCGCTCCTGAATAGTTTGAATACGCAGGCGGTTGGTTTGCTGGCCGGCGGCCAGCGCCTCGAGCTGGCGATCGCGCAATAGATCAATCTCATCCGGCGAAGAGAATGACTGCAGCAGTGCTTTATCTTTGCGCCGCTGCTCGATCTGCGCGCGCTGGCGTTCCAGCTCCGCAGCGCGCTCGGCCTCGCTCATCACGGCGCTACTGCGCGAGCGGCCGGATTTATCCAGCGTAGTGAGGTCGCGGCTTTGGCCAGACGGGGGTTTATCGCTGAATTGCACCTTGCCGTGTTCATCCACCCAGCGATATACGGTGCCGGCGGCGACTGGCCAGGCACACATCAATAAAACTGCCAGTAAACACCCACGCATCATGGCCGCTTGATTACCTATCTTTTAAACACCGTATTGGGCACGGTATTGTTGAACTTTCGCCAGATTCTCAGTCATTCCGGGCTGATCAGCAAGAAATGCCAGCAAATCTTGCAAAGATGCAATAGGAATAACCGGCATGCCGAATTGTTGCTCGACTTCCTGCACCGCCGACAGGCTCCCCTGACCGCGCTCCATGCGATCCAGCGCAATCAGCACCCCGGCCGGCTCGGCCCCGGCCGCGCGGATCAGATTGACCGACTCGCGCACCGAAGTGCCCGCTGAAATCACATCATCAATAATCATCACGCGGCCCTTGAGTGGCGCGCCCACCAGTACGCCGCCTTCGCCGTGATCTTTGGCTTCTTTGCGGTTGAACACAAAGGGCACATTGCGCCCCGCGCCGGCCAGCGCGACGGCCGTTGCCGAAGCCAGCACAATGCCTTTATAGGCTGGCCCAAACAGCACATCAAACTCCACCCCAGAGGCGATAGCCGCCTGCGCGTAAAAACGCGCCAGCTCGCCCACTGATGCCCCGTCGCTAAACAGTCCCGCATTAAAGAAGTACGGCGAGTTGCGGCCGGCTTTGGTGATAAAATCGCCAAAACAGAGCACTTTTTGCTCTACTGCGAAACGGATGAAGTCCTGACGGAAGTCGCTCATGGGATAGTCCTAATTCGTAAATCACAATACAAGCTAGAAGCATATCATTGATTTGAACAAGGAATCGCCGCGTGCGCATCATTTCTGCCAACCTGAACGGCATCCGTTCGGCCACCAGCAAAGGTTTTTTCACCTGGCTTGAGGGCCAGAACGCGGACGTAGTCGGCGTGCAGGAATTAAAAGCCCAAGCGGCGGATATCAAGCCCGAGCATACCCCGGCCGGGTTTCACGCCTATTTCCATTACGCCGAGAAAAAAGGCTACAGCGGCGTGGGCCTGTATTGCCGCCGCGAACCCGATGCGGTGATTACCGGGCTAGGTATTGCCGATATCGATGCCGAAGGCCGCTATCTGGAAGTGCGCTTTGGCAATCTCTCGGTGGTGTCACTGTATCTGCCGTCGGGTTCGTCGTCGGAAGAGCGGCAGGATGTCAAATTCAGTTTTCTCGAGCGCTTCTGGCCACGGCTAAACGAGCTGCGCGAATCCGGCCGCGATGTGATCATCATGGGCGACTGGAATATCGCGCACAATGAAATCGACCTGAAAAACTGGAAAGGCAATCTGAAAAACTCAGGCTTCTTGCCCGAAGAGCGCGCGTGGCTGACCCAATTACTGGCCAGCGGCTGGGTCGATACCTGGCGCACGCTGTACCCCGAAATCCCCGGCTACACCTGGTGGAGCAATCGCGGCCAAGCCTATGCCAAAGACGTGGGCTGGCGCATCGATTATCAGATCGCTACCCCGGCGCTGGCGGCCACCGCGCGCGCGGCCAGTATTTATAAAGACGAGAAGTTTTCCGATCATGCGCCGCTGATTGTCAATTATGACTACCCGCTCTAAATCAATACCTAGCCACGTATCAAGCCATACACCTCAATAACAATAGCCCCTAAGGCAATACCCCATGCAGCTCAGTCATTACCTGGCCGTTTTTACCAATCGCCGCATTGCTGCGGCGATGTTTCTGGGTTTTGCCTCCGGCTTGCCGCTGGCACTCACCGGCTCCACCCTGCAAGCCTGGCTGTCCGATGCCGGGCTGGATTTGAAAACCATCGGCTGGTTTACCCTGGTGGGGCAGCCCTACACCTGGAAATTCCTCTGGGCCCCGCTGATTGATCGCTTTCCACTGCCGCTCCTGGGCCGCCGCCGCGGCTGGATGTTGCTCACCCAGCTGGCGCTGGCCGGCGCAATTGCCACCATGGGCGGGCTCGACCCGCAAACCCATCTGGCCACTTTTGCGGTGTTGGCCGTGCTGGTGGCGTTTTTCTCCGCCACCCAGGATGTGGTGATCGATGCCTACCGGACCGAAACCCTGCAACAAACCGAGCGCGGCGCTGGCGCAGCGGTGGGAGTGTTTGGCTACCGCATGGCCATGCTCACGTCCGGCGCATTGGCGCTGATTCTGGCCGATGGCATTTTGAGCTGGCAGCACACCTATTGGGCGATGGCGGCCATTATGGCCGGCATGGCGCTGGTGACCTTGCTTGCGCCCGAGCCCACCGGCCTGCCACGGCCACCGCAGTCGCTGCGCGAAGCGGTGCTCGAGCCGCTGCACGAATTTTTCACCCGCCGCGGCGCGCTCTGGCTCTTGCTGCTGGTGGTGGGCTATAAGCTGGGCGATGCGTTTGCCGGCAGCTTATCGACCAAATTTCTGCTGGATATGGGCTATGTCAAAAGCCAGATCGGCTCGGCCAATAAGGTATTCGGCATGATCGCCACCATCGTCGGTGGTTTTGCCGGCGCGGTGTTGATGCTGCGCTGGGGCTTGTACCGCGCGCTATTGGTATTTGGGGTGCTGCAGGCTCTCACCAATCTAGGTTACTGGATTATCGCGCTGCATGGCGCGCCGGACCTGCTGCTGCTGTACGCCGCGATTGGCGGTGAAAACCTCGCCGGCGGCATGGGCACTACGGCGGCGGTCGCGCTCTTGATGAGCTTGTGTAATCCGCGCTTTACCGCCACCCAGTTTGCTTTGCTCTCGGCGTTGGCCGCGTTTGGCCGCGTGTATGTCGGGCCGGCGTCGGGCTATCTGGTGTTGGCCTTGGGCTGGGCGCATTTCTTTGTGTTTTCGGCACTGGTGGCTATCCCGGGCTTATTACTGGTGGTGTATTTGCGCCAAACCATTCGCGCCCTGGAAACCCCAGCCGACTTGCCGGCGGACGATTAAAGCCCACCCACAGATCTGCAACAGCGGCCTGCCTGCATATGACGGGGCGGGCCGTTATTTGCCATCATGGCGGCTCACCCACTGCGCTCGAGCCATCATGTTGCATACCCGCCGCCTGTTTACCCTCTGCTTGCTCGCCACACTGAGCGCCGCTAGCGCTGCCGCCACCCCCAGCTGGCACGGCGTGTGGCGCGGCCAAGTGGGCAGCTATCCGGTCACGGCCTGCCTGCAGGGCGATAATGATCCGCCGCTGGGGTTGTATTATTACCACAAGCACCTCAATCCAATTCAGCTGCAAGCGCAAGATGAACACCCCCAAAGCCCAAGCCGCTGGCAAGAAGGAGAAGGTGGCGCACGCTGGCAAGCGTTGGCCGTCGGCAGCGATGGCGTCTTGCGCGGGCAATGGCAGCTCAAGGGCAAAAGCCTTGCCATTGAGCTACAGCGAGTTGCCTTTAACGGTGCCGAGCCCTGCCTGAGCGATGCTTTTAATGCCGCGCTGGAAGCTCCCCCCAAATTCAAGAGCAAACTCGCCCAATGTCACGGGCAAAACTATTTGCAAGTGTGGCTAGCCGGCAGCGATAGCGACAATGAATTACGCCGCATCGTGGTTGCCGCCAAACCGGGCGACACGCCCACGCTCACCGCCGAGGTGCGCGCCCGCCTGCTGGCCGACGCCAAAGAGCAGGCCGAATGCATCCGCTATACCCAGCTGTATCATGGGCAGCAAGGCTATCTAAGCCGCACCTCCCGGCCCGAACTGATTACCGCCAGCTGGTATGTCGAAGAAAACAATAGCAGCGATTATTGCGGCGGCGCCCACCCCAATTACGGCACCAGCTACCAAACCTATCGCCGCGGGCAGGCCAAGCCGGTGGAGGTGTGGCGCTGGCTCAATGCCAAAGCCGTGCGGCAAGACGGGCAGTTTTTCAAAATCGAAGCGCCGCTCCGCCGGCTGCTAAGCCAAGCCTGGGCAGAGGTACAACAAGAAGGCTGCGAATCGGTCGGCGACGAGACCGAGAGCTGGGATGTCTACCCCACCGCCAACGGGCTCGCCTTTATGCCCTATTTACCGCACGCCATGTTCGCCTGCACCGATAACGCGGTGATTAGCTACCGCCAGCTCGCGCCCTTGCTCAGTAGCGAAGGCCAGGCCGCCATTAACAGCCTGAAGGCGGAGCTGCGCTAGCGGGTATCGCCTCTAGTGCATTATCTGCGCCAGCCTCCAGCCAGATACCCTCGCCATTTTGCTGAAATCGCGCTGCAAATGGCGCAGCAGCGCCAGCCAGCCAGCGCTGCTTTTGCGCCGCACTGAGCTGCTTGATGGCGTATTCAAGCTTCAGCGCCACGCTGCGGCTAATGCAGGGCAAGCTGCGCAGCAGGGCTTCGGGTGGATGGGCGCGGGTGAATTTGGCGCCGGTGCCGGCCTGATGCTGGGCCAGCCGGCGCGCCACATCGATGGCGATGCCGGTATAGAGCCGCCCGCCGCGGCAGCGCAATACATACACTGACCATGGGGCGAGGTCTTTCTTGGGGTATTGCTCGCTAGCGCTTATCAAATCAACCACCTAGCGCAATACCTAGCCGATAATCCGTTCCAGCTCGGCTTCGGGGTGCTCCAGCACCAGCTCTTTTTCGCCGGCGCGGCGTGGTGCCCAGTAAACCTTCACCAGGGCTTCTTTTTTGCCCAGCGGGATAAACACATCCAGCACCTTGCCCTTGCGACCATCTAGCAGACGGGCCGTGGCCGGGGCATAGGTTTGCAGATGATCGCGGCGCAGGCGCACCCATTGTTTGGCTTCGAATTGACTCATGGCAGACGGGGCCAGATAAAAATAGCTCGCCATCATACATCGGCGCGGTGCAGCTGCGCTTGAGTGCGCGCGGGCGCCGCGCAAAAACAAAACCCGCCAGCGGCGGGTTTTGGTCAGCTAAGCGGGGTAGGCTTAGTTTTTCGGCATGATGTCGTTGAAGACAAATTTCACGCCTTTGATGCCTTCAGCCAGCATACCGGCTTGAGCCATTTGCTCGCCTTCATCCACTGAGCCAGACAGTTTTACGTCATAAGTGTCGGTGGCTTTAACTTGGATATCGAATTTTTTCAGTGCTGGATCAGCATCGATTGCGGCCTTGGCTTTCATCGCCAAGCAGCCCCATACGCAAGCGTCTGAAGCGTGAGCGGTATTCAAAGCAGCAAAGGCCACCAGGGCCAGCAGGGCAGAACGTTTCATTGTTATCTCTCAATCAGTCGGAACGATCGCCCAGAGCGGGCGGGGCAATGGCGGCAATCTTAAGTGCCGTAGATGACAAATGTGTTTAAAGAAGATGAACTTAGTATGACAAACCACAGCCGGCAGCAACATTGCCACAGCCCCGGCGCCACTTGGTACACTGATTCACCTTGCCCCGCCGCCCTTGCGAGCCTGCCCATGCTGCCCGACGATTTTCAGCCCGCACATACCCCCATTACGCATCTACTGCCAGACCAAATCATCATTGCCCTGCAGGGCGATACCCTGCTGTGCAGATCCGAAGGTTTGCCCACCGCCAGCGCGCTGGCCCACCTCGCTGCGCCCGAGCGGGCGCAGATCATCGGTTACTGGCAACAGCGGCCAGTGGTGCTGGCGCAATGGCCGGCAACCACAGCCATCCCGGCGGGCCTAGAAGCCCTCGAGTTGCGCGCCAGCTACGGTCGGCTGAGTGAAGATGAATGGCTATTGGCGGGGCGGGCAAGCCAGATTGCCACCTTCTATCGCACTCACCAGCACTGCGGGGTGTGCGGGCACGCCACCACGCCGCTGGCAGAGGAAGTGGCCTGCGGCTGCCCGGCCTGCGGGCATCGGGTTTGGCCGCGGGTGTCGCCAGCGGTAATGGTACTGATTCGCCGCGAAGTGGCCGGCCAAACCGAGCTCTTGCTCGCCCGCTCGCCGGGCTTTCGCCCCGGCGTGTACAGCGCACTGGCCGGCTTTGTGGAGCCCGGTGAGAGCCTGGAGCAATGCGCGCATCGCGAGGTGCTGGAAGAAGTCGGCGTACGGATTCGCCATCTGCGCTGGTTTGGCAGCCAAAGCTGGTCGTTTCCACATTCACTGATGCTGGCCTTTGTGGCCGACTATGCCGGGGGTGACATCCGCTGCCAGCCCGGCGAGATCGAAGACGCGCAATGGTATCCGCTCAGCGCCCTGCCCGAGCTGCCCAGCCGCTATAGCTTGGCCTATCGGCTAATTCAGAGCGTGTTGCCCTCTGCGACTTAGGCTTTCTTGCGCAGCACCAGCGCAGCCACGCCGCCGGCGAGCAAGCCCCAGAAGGCCGAGCCAATGCCAAATACCGTCAGCCCCGAAGCGGTAACCAGAAAAGTCACCATCGCCGCTTCGCGGTGCAGATCATCCCGCATCGCCAGCGCCAGGCCATTGCCGATGATATTCAGCAGCGCCAAACCGGCCACGATCATAATCAAGGCCGCCGGCAAGGCCGCAAACAGCGCCGCCACCGTGGCGCCAAATATCCCGATCAGCAGATAAAACACCCCGGCTGCCACCGCAGCCACATAACGTTTCTCGGGCGCTTCGTGCGCATCTTTGCCCATGCAAATAGCGGCCGTAATCGCAGCCAGATTGATAGCAAATGCACCAAAGGGCGCCAGCACAATGGTGGTGAGGCCCGTCCAGCTAATAATCGGCGAAATCGGCGGGCGAAAGCCATTGGCGTGTAGCACCGTCACGCCGGGGATATTTTGCGAGGCCATGGTCACCATAAACAGTGGCAAGGCCACGCTGGCCACGGCCGACCAGCTAAGGCTAGGGCTTACCCACACCGGCTGCGCCAGCGCCAGCTGCATACCCCCCAGATGTAACTGCCCCTGTAGCCCACTGCAAATAATGCCAGCGAGCAATACCCCCAGAATGGCATAGCGCGGCTGCCAGCGACGCAGTAGCAAATAGGCCGCCAACATACTCAAGCCCAAGGCCAATTGCGTGCCCAGCGCCTGAAACGCGCCCAAGCCAAATTTCAGCAACACCCCGGCCAGCATGGCCGAGGCCAGACTCATGGGCACCCGTTGCATCGCCCGTTCAAACCAGCCCGTTACCCCCACCAACACAATCAGCGCACCACAGAGCATAAACGCGCCCACCGCTTCCGGCAGGCTGATGCCCGACACCGACGTCACCAGCAGCGCCGCACCGGGCGTTGACCACGCCGTCACCACCGGCACGCGGTAGCGCAACGATAAGCCAATACAGGTGAGGCCCATCGCCAGCCCCAGCGCCCACATCCAGGACGCAGTTTGCGCTGGCGTGGCCGCTAAGGCCTGCGCCGCCTGAAACACAATCACAGCCGAGCTGGTAAAACCCACCAACACCGTAACCAGCCCCGCCACCACGGCAGAGAGTGAAATATCGTGCCACCAGCGCATGCGCAAGATCCGAACAGGGAAAACGGCATTGTGCGCTGCCGGTGGGGCGCTCGGCAAATCCAGTTGGCTTGCCAACAACTCGTTACAGTTCACCCAATTGACGCCTTACGCCCTGCGCAGGCAAGATGAAGGCATGAAAGCCCATAGCACTTACATTATTGCCCTTCACGCCCACGCAGCAGCTTGGCTAGCCGTGCTCGCACGCTAGCGCTCGCCCATGCTTTGGCCACGCGCTTGTCACCCTGACCGCGCCGGCCACCTGCCCCACTCCCGACGCGGTTGTTTCGCTTAAGGAGCTCTGTATGCCGCAATTGTCCGTGTCTTTCCGCCCCACCCAAGTCGGTTTTATTCTGGCTTTGCTGGCTTCAACCGGTTTTGCCGCCAAGGCCATTTTTGCCAAGCTGGCTTATCGCTACGGCGTAGATGCCGTCACCATGGTGACGATCCGCATGTTGCTCTCGGTGGTACTACTGGTAGGTATCCGCCTGTGGCGCACAGAAACCGGCGCCCCACTGACCATACCCCAGAAACTATGGCTTATTGCGCTGGGGGTAGTGGGTTATTACCTGTCTAGCCTGCTTGATTTCATTGGCCTGCAAACGGTGAGCGCCAGTCTGGAGCGGCTGATTTTGTGTCTGTACCCCACCCTCACCGTGCTGATCAGCGCCGCGCTGCAACGAAGCCGCATTCCCGGCCGCATCTGGCTGGTGATGCTGGTGACCTATCTGGGTATTGTGCTGGTCTTGGGGCCAGATTTGTATCACGCCCGCGCCGACTGGTTTGGCGTGCTGTGCGTGGCACTCAGCGCCACCACTTTTGCGCTGTATATGAGTTTCAGTCCGCGGGTGATTCAGGCGGTGGGCAGCATGCGCTTTACCGAATTAGCGCTGGGCGTATCTTGCCTGGCGATTGTGGCGCATTTTGCCCTGACCCGCCCATGGAGCGATTTGCAGCAGCCCGCGCCGGTGTGGGGCTATGGCTTATTGATGGCGCTGTTTTCGACTGTGTTGCCGATCTACGCCACCAGCGCGGCCATGCAGCGGATTGGCGGCGCTAAAACGGCGCTGATTGGCAGCTTTGGGCCGGTGCTGACGATTATCTTCGGGCTGGGCATCCTGGGCGAAGTGCTCACCCCTTTGCAATGGCTGGGGGCCGCGGTAGTGCTGTTTGGCGTCAGCCTGGTGAATAAAAAGGATTAAGGATGTCGATGGTTTTGCAGCGCCACAAGGCTGAATCTGCTATCACGAAAGCACCTCTACTTAAAGCGGCGCAAGCCATCGATCCCAGCATGCGGGTTGCCCTAGTCCGTGATTATTTTGTCGGAGCGTGTGTATGACGCATCTGGCCATGAATGAGCGCCTGAACGCGCCCAAGCTCGATGCCGATGCCATCTTGCCGCGGCCCGATCCGCTCGCGCGCCTGCCGGTGACGCCAAAGCTGATCGCGATTGGCACCTCCACCGGGGGGACGCAGGCGCTGGAAGCCATCCTGCCCAAACTCAAACGCAATTGCCCCGGCATTGTGATCGTGCAGCACATGCCGGAAAAATACACTGCCAGCTTCGCTCAGCGCCTGAATGGCCTGTGTGAAATCGAAGTACGGGAAGCGCGCCCGCGTGATCGGGTGCAACCGGGGCTGGCGCTGATCGCCCCTGGCGGCAAGCATCTGGTGGTGCAGCGCGCCGGTTCGCAGTATTTTGTAGATGTTGTGAATGGCCCGCTAGTGACACGCCATCGCCCCTCGGTGGATGTGCTATTTCGCTCGGCCGCCAATGCCGCCGGGCGCAATGCGGTGGGCTATATACTCACCGGCATGGGCGATGATGGCGCCAAAGGTCTGCGCGAGATGTTCGATTGCGGCGCCATGACCTATGCCCAGAATGAGGCCAGCTGTGTGGTCTTTGGCATGCCCAAAGAAGCCGTGCGGCTGGGCGCGACTAAAGAGCTGATCGCGCTGGATCAGGTGGCGGCCTCGATCATGCGCTATGGCTAGCCGTCAGCGTTGCCCGTGACGCCACCCAATAAAAAACCGCGCCGTAGCGCGGTTTTTTATTGCTGCAAATAATACTAGCTTGCTTAGATCACCCGGAAACGTTGCACGGTTTGCGCGAGCTGGCTGGACATATTCTCCAGCCGGCTGATCGAATCGACCATATTGCGCACCGCCACCGAGTTTTCTTCGGCCATTTGCGCGATTTGCTCGACATTGACCGCAATATCACGCGCCGCCGCCCGCTGCTCCTGCACCTGCTCGCTAATCCCAAATACCGACTCCACCACGCTGCTGCTGCTGTCGTTAATGCGGGTAATACTATCGCTCGCCTGATTGGCCAATTGCAGCCCTTCGCTGACCCGGCGGGTGCCATTGCTCATCCGTGCCACGGCATCACCGGCGCTAGACTGAATCGCATTCACCATCGAGGTGATCTGCGTGGCGGATTGCGTAGTGCGCTCAGCCAGCTTGCGCACTTCATCGGCCACCACCGCAAAGCCGCGGCCCATATCGCCGGCACGCGCCGCTTCAATGGCGGCATTGAGTGCCAGCAAATTGGTTTGGTCAGCCACATCTTTAATCACCACCACAATGCTGCCGATTTCTTCGATGCGCTGACCCAGCTCGGTAATCTGCTGTGCCGCACCGCTCACCTCGCCCGAAATGGCCTGCATTTCGCGCGTGGCCGCCACCACATCCTGACTACCGACTTGCGCTTGCTGGCCAGCATCGCGAGCCCGCTGCTCGGCATCAACCGAGTTATGCGCCACCTGATCCATGCTGACGCTCATTTCTTCCACCGCGGCGGCCATATTGCTGGCAGCCGCCGATTGCGCATCAGTACCGCCATGAATTTGCTGCGAAGCCTGGCTCAAGGTGCGGGCCGTGCCGGCCACATCTTGGGCATTGTCGCGAATCTGCCGGATAATCTGGGTGAGGTTATCCTGCATTTTTTTCAGCGCGCCCAGCAACACGCCGATTTCATCCTTGCCAATGCGCTGCGCCCGCCAATCGTGGGTAAGATCGCCAGCCGCGATTTTCTCGGCCACATTGCTGGCCGTTGCTAGTGAGCCAATCACCTGATTGGCAATCAGCGCCGCAAACACCAAGCCCGCCACAATCGCAATGATGGCCGTGACCACAATCACGGTGTGGGCGGCGCCGCTGGTGCGGCCCATGCTGGCCTTGCCCTGCTCCATCATTTCGCCCTGCTGTTTGCCCAGTTGCAGCACGGCATTGCGATATTCATTACTCACCTTGGCGTAGGTGGTGTTGATAAAGGTCGCCCCCACCGCACGGTCGAGTTTCAGCTGGCTGATCAGCGTGGCTTTTTGCTTATCCATCGCCGCATTGGCGCGCTCTACTTCGGCCAGCAGGGTTTTCGCCTGCGCATCCAGTGGCATGGCTTTGAGTTTGGCAATCGCCGCCTCTTCCTGATCGGCCTCTTGGGTGATCACGGCGATGATTTTTTCCATCTCTTCAAAATTTTCGGCCAGCGCCGCATTGCGGAACAAGAGATCGGTGTTGTAGGCCTGAATAATCAGATCCTGCGTCACCACCACCGCCGGATAGCGCTCACCCACCAGCTCTTCGATCTTGCCACTGATGCTCTGCAAGCTATACAAAGCCGCAGCCGCCAGCACCACCAACAAGCCCAGCACCAAGCCAAATCCGGCCATTAATCGTGTTTTCACACCCCAGTTATTCATGCTTATGCTCCCTCTCTGGTGGTAAAAATTCACCCGTCTTACAAGCTTAGTTGGCTTATACTTTAGGACAACAACTATAACCTATATCACAAAATTCTAATGGGAGGCTGGCATGACCGCTGAAACGGTGAAATTTGGCTTTAACGACATCGGAAAACGCAACTTGTCAGCCGAATTTGCCCTGATTGCCCAGTACAACGCGCTCAGCTACGAACAAAAAGACGAAAAGAATGCCCTGCTGCGGCAAATTTTTGCCGAAGCGGAAGAAGTCATTTTCCAGGGCAAGCTCAATATCGTGGGTGGTCAGCTGATCCGGCTGGGGCGCAAAGTGTTTATCAATCACGGGGTGGAAATCGCCGCCGCCGCGCCCATCACGATTGGCCACCACACCCTGATTGGCCCCCATGTGCAAATCCAGACCGGCACGCATCCGGTCGACCCCACCGAGCGCCAACGCTGGGCCTTCTGGGCCAAGCCGATCAGCATCGGCCAGAATGTCTGGATTGGCGCTAGCGCCATCATCTGCCCCGGCGTCACGATCGGTGATCATTGCGTGATTGGTGCTGGCAGCGTGGTGACCCGCGATGTGCCACCATGCTCTTTGGTGCTGGGCAACCCCGCGCAGGTCGTAAAAGCGCTAACGCCGCCCGACGAAGCCACGCTGTACGAGCTCAACCCGTAAACATGCTGGGCATCCTCAAACAATGGCTGGGGCGCACCCCCGCCCCGCCCAGCGCCGACCCGGCTCTAATTGATCAACTGGTCGAGCTGGCTGCGCCGCAGGTGAAATTAGCGCGCAAATACCAGCAACGCCTTGGGCCGTATGTGCATTGGGCCGAAGAACACGCCGCCCGCTTTACCGCCCAATGGCCGCCAGCGCTGCGGCTGGATACCGAACACTGGCGCCAGCACCGGCTATTGCAATTACTCTTTGCCAATCCGGCCCGGATGGGCGAGCTGATTGGCGAACATCCCGCCCTGCATGCCTGGTTTGCCGCGCATCCGCTGGCCGATGAAACCGTGGTGGTGTTTACCGCCGATATTCAGCGCAAACACAGCTTTGGCATGGTGGAAGAAGGCGGGCAGATTCGCCAAGATGTCGCGCAACAGCGATTGCAGTTTGCTCATTACCGGATCAGCAGCGCGGTTGAGTCACTCGCCGCCTTGCAAGCAGCGGGCCCGCACCGGCTGCTGGAAGTCGTGGCGCAACAAGCCAGCTTCGCGCTCACGCAGCTGGGGCAGGAAAAACAAGCCCTGGAAGAAGCACTGCTGAATGCCCGCACCATGCTGCGCATGGCCAGCCCGCACAGCGCCGACTACGACAAGCAACAAGCGCGGATTGCCGAGCTCACGGCCCAGCTGCAGGCCAATGCCAGCGCCCGCAGCCCCGATGCCCAGTGCGAGCGGCTAATCGCCGAGCTGGCCGCCACACCGGATTTACTTACCCTGCAAACCGAAACGCTGGCGGTCGACCCGCTGGGCGTGATCGACAGTGGCATGGGCGATGAGCAAACCATCGAATTAAGCGAAATCGTGCTGCACGGCGAGCCGCCTGTGCGCAAACTACTGCAAATATTGATTATCCCGCGCAGCCTGCTGCAAACCCCAACCGCCCCGCTGCCCGACGTCCGCTTTTAAGCGCCCTATTGGATACGCCGATGAAAACCTGTTTACTCTGGGCCAGCTTGTTGCTGGCCGCACCAAGCTGGGCCCAACTGCCCGCGGAAGCCATTTACCGCTGCGCCGAAGGCGAAGTCTTTCAATTACAGCACCAGCCTAATGGCGTGCGCCTGTGGCGCGGCCTGTATCAGCCGGTGAAAGACGGCAGCCGCTTAAACCTCGCCAGCACAGCGGCGGGCGAATTTAGCGATGGTGAATATCGGCTTCACAGTACCGAACAAACGCTCAGCCTGTTTCGCCACGCGCAGCCACTGGGCAGCGATTGCCGCCCAGCCCCGCAAGATGAGCCAGTCAACCCGGTGCGCGACGCCGCCAGCGGGATTGTGTTTGTGCCGCCCGAGCGCTGGTTAGCGCAAGAAGTGAAACTCACTGCCGCAGCGGGCAGCGAGCTACCCGCCGATGCGGCAGGCGCCCTGCAACGCCTGAGCTATTGGTATCAAGCCGCCGATGGCCGCCGCAGCCCGCTACTGACGTTCACGGTTTATCCTGGTGCGGTCAGCCCCTTGCCCAATGGTCCGGCCGACAGCATAGCGCTGGGCACCGATACCCAGCGGGTGTATTACGCCAAAATGAAACTACCATCTACATTCGCAGCCAATACCCCAGAAGATGCACGCCTACAGGCTTTGCGCCTGACCGAAGCCGAATTGCGGCAAGCATTTTCAATGTATGGCGTGGTGGTAAATCGGGCGGTTGAAACCGTCACCGTCATTCCCAGCTGGCTGGAACGTAATTTGCGCCCCGGCGCGCTGCAAAGGGTGGAATTGCGCGAGCTCACTGGCCAAGGGCTGGGGCAACGCATCGCGGTGCAAGAGCGCGTGCTGGAGCGCGGCAACCCCATTCCGCTCACCCTGCGCTTTGACCCGGCGGCCATTAATCCCAAACTGCAGTACGTAGTGCAGGCACAGCTGCTGCAAAACGGCCGCGTGGTCATGCAAAGTGAAACGGCTGCCGTATTAACGCAACAACACGGCCGCGAAGCGCGCGTATTGCTGAAATCCCTAAGATAGGGAATATTAGAAATTTCATACAAAGCACTGCCTGTCAAGACATAGCTCTGGCTCGTTTTGGCAGGCACAGCAGCGCCGCGCAAGGCGCTGAAACTAAAGCTTTTTCTGTATTCTGTACTCGCCGCATTCCTGCCCACCCGCCCAACTGTACTGCTTACACCCCCACTTTGGCACAACTGTAGCCCGCGCTAACTACCTGATCAGTGAGGGATTTACCGAATGTTTTGCCGTGCGCGCCCTCACTAGGATGCTGAGGCAAACCTCAAAAAAACCGCCTACATTGCAGTGCAATCAGGCCGCGGGCAACTTGCCCGCAGAACAAACAGGCTTGCCATACGCATAACACGTCATCAACACATCACGTCTTTGCCTCATTTGTGGAGAAAGCAAAATGAATTTCAAGATGCGCAACTGGGTTCTGGGTAGCGCCGTTGCCCTGCTGGCCGGTACTGCCAGCGCGGCCGGTACTCTGATTTATTGTTCGGAAGGCAGCCCAACTGGCTTTGACCCTTCGCGCCAAGTGACCGGCACCGACTTTGATGCTTCGGCTGAAACCATGTTCAACCGTCTGGTTGAATTTGCCCCCGGCTCAACGCAAGTACGCCCGGGCCTAGCGGAAAAATGGGAAGTCAGCGCCGACAACCTGACCTACACCTTCACCCTGCGCAAAGGCGTGAAATTCCACACCACCAGCTACTTCAAACCAACGCGTGAATTCAACGCCGATGACGTGGTGTTTACCTTCAAACGCCTGACCGACAAAAACTTCCCGTTCAATAAAGCGGCCCCAAGCGATTTCCCATATGCCTCTGACATGGCGATGGACACCAATCTGGTCGCGATCGAGAAAGTGGATCCATATACCGTACGCATGAAGCTGAAAGCAGTTGACGCGGCCTTCCTGCAAAACTTGGCGATGTCGTTTGCTTCGATTCACTCGGCCGAATACGCCGAAGGCCTGTTGAAAGCGGGCAAAGCTGCCAATATCAACACCCAACCCATCGGTACCGGCCCGTTTGTGTTCCGCTCATTCCAGAAAGACGCCAATATCCGCTATGACGCGAATAAAGACTTCTGGCGCAAAGGCGATGTGAAACTCGACAAACTGATTTTCGCGATCACGCCCGATGCATCCGTGCGCTATCAGAAGCTGCAAAAAGGTGAGTGCCATGTGATGGCCTACCCGAAACCGGCCGATCTGAAAGCCATGCAAACCAATCCGAAGCTGAACGTGCCAAGCCAACCGGCCTTCAACACCGGCTGGCTGAGCTACAACGTGAGCCGCAAGCCATTCGATAAGCTGGAAGTGCGCCAAGCGCTGGATATGGCCATCAACAAGAAAGCCATTATCGATGCAGTATTCCAAGGTGCCGCGCAACCGGCCACCAACCCAATGCCACCAACCCAATGGTCGTACAACAAAACGCTGAAAGACGCGCCAATGGATGTGGAAAAAGCCAAAGCGCTGCTGAAAAAAGCCGGCATCGCGGAAGGCACCGAGATCACCCTGTGGGCCATGCCAGTACAGCGCCCGTACAACCCGAACGCCAAGCTGATGGCCGAAATGATCCAGAACGACTGGGCGAAAATCGGCATCAAAGCCAAGATCGTGACTTACGAATGGGGTGAGTACATCAAACGTGCCAAAGCAGGTGAACACGACACCATGCTGATCGGCTGGACCGGCGACAATGGTGATCCGGACAACTGGCTGGGCGTGAATCTGGGTTGCGAAGCCGTGGGCGGCAACAACTACGCGCGCTGGTGCAATAAGGAATTTGACGATCTGATCGTCAAAGGCCGCAGCACCACCAATCAGGCGGAACGCGTGAAGCTGTACGAGAAAGCGCAAACCATCTTCAAACGTGAAGTACCTTGGACCACCATCGCGCACTCAACGGTGTATCAGCCAATGCGCAAAGAAGTACAAGGCTTCAAGATCAGCCCATTTGGTCTGAATTCGTTCTACGGCGTGAGCCTGAAGTAAGCCCTTGGGCGGTGCCGCTGCGGCGGCATCGCCCATACCCACTGGCGGTACCAACCGCTAAGCACCTGCACCATTAGTCTGCCGAGCTATACCCTAACAATAATTTCGCCGGCTGGCTGTTTCCGATTTCCACCCGATGTAGCGGGCTGCCCCAGCTACAGGGGAGAGTTTCTATGCTGAGTTTTATTCTGCGCCGCATTGCCGTGGTGATTCCGACCTTCCTCGGCGTCACCCTGCTGGCCTTCGCGCTGATTCACATGATTCCGGGCGACCCGGTCTTGGTGATGATGGGCGAGCGACAAATCGATCCCGAATTTTATGCCTCGGCGCTCAAAAGGCTGGGGCTGGATCAGCCCTTATACGTGCAATATTGGCACTATCTGCTCAATTTGCTGCACGGCGATTTTGGTACGTCCATTGTCTCGAACGAGCCGGTGATTCGCGAATTTCTAACGCTGTTCCCCGCCACGCTGGAGCTCTCGCTCTGTGCGATGGTCTTCGCCTGTTTGCTGGGCCTGCCAGCCGGCATGCTGGCAGCCACACGCCGCGGCACGATTGTTGATCACGTCACCATGGGCAGCGCGCTCACCGGGTATTCGATGCCGATTTTCTGGTGGGGCCTGATCCTGATCATGCTGTTTTCGGTGTCGCTGGGCTGGACACCGGTCTCGGGCCGGATTTCCTTGGAATACGATATTCCGCCGGTCACCGGCTTTATGCTGATCGACACCCTGCTCTCTGGTGAAGAAGGTGCATTCAAATCCGCCGCCCATCATCTGATCTTGCCAGCGATTGTGCTGGGCACGATTCCGATGGCGGTGATTGCGCGGATGACCCGCTCCGCCATGCTGGAAGTGCTGCGCGAAGATTACATCCGCACCGCACGGGCCAAAGGCCTGTCGCGCGGGCGCATCGTGATTGTGCATGCCCTGCGCAATGCGCTGATGCCGGTGGTGACGGTGATTGGTCTGCAAATCGGTACTCTGCTGGCTGGCGCTGTGCTGACCGAAACGATTTTCTCATGGCCAGGCATTGGTAAATGGCTGATCGATTCGATCTCGCGCCGCGATTATCCGGTGGTTCAGGGCGGGATCTTGCTGATCGCGACCATGGTTATTTCTGTCAACTTGCTGGTGGACATCCTGTACGGGGTGATCAATCCACGCATCCGCCACGCGAGGTAAGTGTATGTCGACCCCTAGTAATCTCACTGCGGCCGATCAGGCCGCCAATGCCGCGGCGCTGAGCTATCCATCGCCGCTGAAAGAGTTCTGGCAATCGTTCAGCGCCAATCGGGGCGCCCTGATCGCGCTGATATTTTTTGCCGCACTGGTACTGGCCGCCATTCTGGCCGGTGTCTTGGCACCGCATTCGCCGACCGAGCAATATCGCGAGCATTTGCTCACCCCACCGGCCTGGGTACAGGGCGGTAGCCTGCAATTTTTGCTGGGCACCGATGAGCTGGGCCGCGATATTCTGTCGCGCCTGATGCATGGCGCCCGTTTAAGCCTGATGATCGGCGTGGTCTCGGTGGTGCTCTCGATGCTGCCGGGGATTGTGCTTGGCCTGCTGGCGGCGTTTTACCCTACATGGCTGGGCAACGGCATCATGCGCGCCATGGACATCATGCTGGCGCTGCCTTCGCTCTTGCTGGCCGTGGCGGTCGTAGCGGTACTGGGACCGGGGCTGGTGAACACCATGCTGGCGATTGCGATTGTGTCACTGCCATCGTATGTGCGGCTGGCGCGCGCTTCGGCCATGACCGAGCTCAACAAAGATTACGTGGTAGCCAGCCAGCTGGCCGGCGCCGGTAAATTGCGCCTGATGTTCAATACCGTGTTGCCCAACTGCATGGCCCCGCTGATTGTGCAGGGCACGCTGGGCTTTTCTTCGGCCATTCTGGATGCGGCAGCGCTGGGCTTTCTGGGCCTGGGCGCGCAACCGCCACTGCCGGAATGGGGCACGATGCTGGCCTCGGCACGCGATTACATTGACAGCGCCTGGTGGGTAGTCACCATGCCCGGGCTGACGATTCTGTTTACCGTGATTGCCCTGAATCTGCTGGGCGACGGGCTGCGTGATGCGCTCGATCCGAAACTGAAAAAACTGGCGTGAGGCGCGGCATGTTATTGGATATTCGTAATTTAAGTGTGAGCTTTGGCAGCACCGCGCAGCCATTCCAGGCTGTTTCTGGCCTTGATTTAGCGATTAACCGCGGCGAAATCGTCGGGATCGTTGGCGAATCCGGCTCGGGCAAATCGGTGACCATGCTGGCGCTGATGGGGCTGATTGATGCGCCTGGCCGCGTCACCGCCGATGCGCTGCAATTTGCCGGGCAAGATCTGCTGGGCATGAAAGCCGCGCAAAAACGCCAGATCATCGGCAAAGACATTGCGATGATTTTTCAGGATGCGCTCACCAGCCTGAATCCGGCCTACACCGTGGGCTATCAGCTGATGGAAACCCTGCGCCTGCATACGCCGCTGCGCGGGGCGGCGCTGAAACAGCGCGCGCTGGAACTCCTGGAACAGGTTGAAATCCCCGATGCCAAATCGCGGCTCAATGCTTACCCGCACCAGCTCTCGGGCGGGATGAGCCAGCGGGTGATGATTGCCATGGCCATCGCCTGTCAGCCCAAGCTGCTGATCGCCGATGAGCCCACCACGGCGCTGGATGTGACCGTGCAGGCGCAGATCATGGAGCTATTGGTCAATCTGCAAAAGCAGAATGATATGGCGCTGATTCTGATCACCCATGATCTGGCGGTCGTGGCCGAAGTAGCACAGCGCGTGGTGGTGATGTATGCGGGTGAAGTGGTGGAAACCAGTAGCACCGAGCTGCTGTTTAATACCCCGCGCCATCCGTACACGCAGGCACTGTTGGCCTCGATTCCCGAGCACAGCAAGGGTGCCAAACGCCTGTCGACCTTGGCAGGCGTAGTACCTGGCCAATATGACCGGCCGAGCGGCTGTTTGCTCAGCCCGCGTTGCCCGTACGCCACCGACACCTGTCGTACGCAACGCCCGCCGCAATTACCCCTATCGGGTACCAGCGTGCGCTGCTTTACACCATTGAATGATAGCGGGATACCTAGCCATGAGTGAGCCGAACATCATCCTTGAAGCCAAAGGCTTGTCGCGGCACTATCAGGTGAGCCGCGGTTTTTTCCAGGGCCATGCCACGGTCAAAGCCCTGAATAATGTCTCATTCCAGCTGCAAGCCGGCAAAACCCTGGCCGTGGTCGGCGAATCGGGCTGTGGTAAATCCACCCTCGCGCGTCAGCTCACGCTGATTGAAGAGCCCACCGCCGGCGAGCTCAATATCGCCGGCGTGGCCATCGCCAAAGCCGATGCCGCCGCGCTAAAAGCCTTGCGCCCGAAAGTGCAGATGGTGTTCCAAAACCCATTTGCCAGCCTGAATCCGCGCAAGCAAGTGGGCGCCATGCTGGCCGAGCCACTGCAGCTCAATACCACGCTGAGCGCCAGCGAGCGCGAACAGCGCGTGCGCGAAATGCTGCAAATCGTTGGCCTGCGCCCCGAGCATTATCACCGCTATCCGCATATGTTCTCGGGCGGGCAGCGCCAGCGCATCGCCATCGCGCGCGCCATGATGCTCAAACCGGCCGTACTGGTGGCCGACGAGCCGACTTCGGCGCTGGATGTGTCGATTCAGGCGCAGATTCTGAATCTGTTTATGGATCTGCAAGACGAGCTGGGCACGGCCTATGTGTTTGTCAGCCACAATCTGGCCGTGGTAGAGCATATCGCCGACGATGTGATGGTGATGTATTTCGGCAGCACGGTGGAATATGGCGCCAAAGAAACCATCTTCCAGCAACCGCTGCATCCGTACACCCAGGCGCTGATGTCAGCCACGCCAGCGATCCGACAGGAAGATCGCCGCGCCAAGATCAAGCTCACCGGCGAATTACCCTCGCCACTAAACCCGCCCACCGGCTGTGCTTTCAATACCCGCTGCCCGCACGCCAATGAGCGCTGCCGCAGCGAAGTACCGGTGCTACGCCCGCTGGCGAATCGGATGATCGCCTGCCACCACATCGAAACAATCCCGCAGTAATCTAACAGTGGCTCGCTTAGGCGAGCCACTGCCCTTTTGGGCGTTGCGCCACGCGCTGGCGGCCACTATGCTGAAAACCTACTCACCGCTTTCATCCTTACATCATGCAATTTGCCGATAAAACCGCCGAACAGCTGAATAACGAACGTTTCGCAATGCTGGAAGACATTGCCAAAGAGCTCGAAGGCGATGTGGTCTTTCCCACCTGTTTTGATGCCTCGGTGCAAATCAGCACGGTGATGAAAAGCAAAACCGCCTCGGTGCAACGAATTGCACATGAAATTCAAAAAGACCCGCTGATCACCGCCAAGCTACTTAAGCTGGCTAATTCGGTGGTCTACAACCCGATGGGCAAACAAATCAGCGATCTGGGCAATGCGCTGGCGCGGGTCGGCATGGATACGGCGCGCGCCACCGCGCTGGCCTGTGCCATGCAGCAGCTGATCCGCTCGCGCGATCTGAATAATTTCGAGCCAATTTCTAATCGCTATTGGGTACACAGCCTGAAAACCTCGATGATCGCGCGCGTCATTGCCCGCCGCCTCACCCGCATCAACCCCGAAATCGCCATGCTAGCCGGGCTGGTGCACGATCTGGGGGCGTTTTTTATGCTGGATCGGGCCGGTCGCTACGCCGAGCTGGCCGAGCGGCCGCGCACGGTGGAGTTTCTGATCGCGCAATGGCATGAAAGCGTGGGCAATATTTTGCTCGATTCACTGGGCTTGCCCGAAGAAGTGGTCGAGGCGGTCAAAGAAATCGACGTGCCACGGGCGTTTGTCGAAACCCCGCGCAGTCTGTCGGATGTGGTGTACGTGGCCAATCTGTTTGCCGGCGGCTTCTGGGAAATGCAGCTTCTGGATATCCCCAATCTGGAAGAACCCAAAGAGCTCAGCTATGGCCGCTATACCGAATTGCAGGCCGAAATGGATGAAGCCTGCCAGGAAATGATCAGCATGTTCTAAACCCATGAATTGGCAAGTAATTTTGCCATTCATCGGCTCAATGCAACCCGTGCCGCCATCGCAGTCTAACTCAGGGTGAAAGACCTTAGGCTGGAGGTGGCATCATGGCAACACATCTGTCTGCGCTTGACCGGCATTTCACACTGCCCGCCACGCGCGCAATTACCCTCACGAGCCCGCTGCGCTGGCTCGCCCGTGGCTGGCAGGATTTACGCGCCAACCCCGGCCCGAGCCTCACTTACGGGCTGCTCATCACCGCAATCGGCTGGCTGCTGTTATCACTGGTTGATACCCACAGTCATTTCTTTACCACCCTGCTCACTGGCTTTTTGCTGCTAGCGCCACTGGCTGCCAGCGGGATTTATGAGCTGAGTAGCGAGCGCGAAGCTGGGCGGCCGACTTCATTCCTGCATTCGCTACGCGATGCCGGCCGCAATCTGGGGCAAACGGCGTATATCGGCGTGGTGTTAACCCTGATCGCCATTGCCTGGGAGCGCATTTCGGCCATTCTGTTTGCCCTGCTATACGGGGGGATGGTACCGGCCGAAACGCCTTTATGGGAGGCCTTTACCGGGCAATACCTCAACTTCACCTTAATCTGGGTGTTTTGCGGTGCGGTATTAGCCGCCTTTGTGTTTGCCTTGACGGCGGTTTCACTGCCGATGTTGGCCGATCGGGAAGTCGATAGCATCACCGCCATGATGACGAGCTTGCGGGCGGTGATGGAAAACGGCGCCCCCATGTTGCTGTGGGCCATGCTGATTGTAGCCATTACCGCGCTGGGGCTGGCCACCTATCTGGTTGGCTTGATTGTGCTGTTTCCGCTGCTGGGCCATGCCAGCTGGCATGCCTATCGGGATTTGGTGGCCGCAGAGGATTAAGCACCGCGGGTAGTGCTGCCCAGCCGCGCACAGGCACAGGTTTGAATCATCATCAGTGCAGAGATGGCAACGATGTTCCCCGTGGCGCAGAGCGCGCCGTTTGGCGCCAGTGCAGACTGGCGCCTTTTTTCTGCCCAGTTTATTGCAGCAGCGCCGCTTGCTCTGGCGCGGCAAACCAGGCCAGCAAAAACTCGACCAGCGCCCGCACCTTAGCCGGCTGCGGCAGCCGCTGTGGATACACCAGATACAGCGGCTGCCCCGGCAAGGCATATTCGGGCAGCAGCCGCTGCAGCCGTCCGGCCGCGACTTCTTTGGCCACCAGATAGGTCGGCAAACGCGCCACCCCCGCACCGGCCAGCGCCAGATTGCGCAGCAGGTTGTAATCATTGGCCTGCAGCTTGGCGCTCACCGCCACGGCTTCGAGCTGGCCCGCACGGCTCAGCGGCCAATGGCCGGCGTTGGCAAAATGCATATTCACCAAACACGGCAGCTGCGCCAGATCGCTGGGCTGGCGCACCGGCGGCCAGCTGGCCAGTAAGGCCGGGGCGGCCACCAGCCAATCGTGCATAATCGCCAGCGGCCGGCTAATTAGCCGCTCAGGCGGCGGTAAATTGGCGCGGATCGCCAGATCAAAGCCTTCCGCTTCCAGATCATGCGGGGTGGCCGATAAATCCAGCGCCACCGTCACCTGCGGATAGCGCGCCTGAAACGCCAGCAGCGCCTGCGCCATAAAAACCCCGCCAAAGCTGGTGGGCACCGTTAGCCGCAAATGCCCGGCGATCTCCTGCCGCTGCTCGGCCAGCTCCAGCTGCGCCGCCTGCAAGCTCGCCTGCCAGTCGCGGCAATGGGCTAAATACAATTGCCCCGCCTCAGTCAGATGCAGCCGCCGGGTGGTGCGATACAAGAGCTGGCTACCGAGCGCTTGCTCCAGCTGGCGAATCTGCTTGCTCAGCGCGGCCTTGGAAATCCCCAGCTGCGCCGCCGCCGCGGTAAAGCTGCCTTGCTCCACCACACAGGCAAAAGCCATCGCCCACGGCCATTGCTGCTGCAATGCTTGCCATTGTTGCGGCATATTGTTATTCCAAAGTGAACAATGATTTCGATTTTAGCGGATTTATCTGCCGATTAAGCTGGAATAAGCTGTAGTCACTCACCTACATCACTGGAGCAAAACATGAAAATCCTCTTAATCGGTGCCAGCGGCACCATTGGTCAAGCCGTTTACCAAGAATTAGCCCCTCGCCACGAAATCATCACCGCCGGGCGCAATAGCGGGGATTTGCGGGTAGATCTGCGCGATTTTGCCAGCGTGCAGGCGCTGTACGCTGCGGCCGGCCCAGTCGATGCCGTGGTGTCTACCGCCGGCAATGTGCACTTTGGCGCGCTGGCCGAGATGACGCCGGAGGTATTGGGCGTGGGTCTGGCGGATAAATTGATGGGGCAAGTGAATCTGGTGCTGGCCGGCCAGCATCTACTGCAAGATGGCGGCAGCTTTACCCTGGTCAGCGGCGTGTTGTCGGCCGACCCGATTGTGTATGGCAGCAGTGCCAGTATGGTCAATGGTGCGCTCGATAGTTTCGTGCGCGCAGCGGCCATCGAATTACCGCGTGGTCTGCGTATTAATGTGGTTAGCCCCACGGTGCTCAGCGAATCTTTACCGAGTTACGGCCCCTACTTCCGCGGTTTTGAAGCCGTGGCCGCAGCTAAAGTCGCCCGTGCCTTCAGCAAAAGCGTGGAAGGCAAACAAACTGGGCAGGTGTATATCGTTCAAGGCTAATTGGTATCTAGCTTAGCGAGACATACCCTCCGCAAGCCGACCGTATGTACTGCGTATGGATTGACTTCGGCTCTACTCAGCCACCAACCAGCAGCAGCCCTCACCTTGTCGGTGAGGGCTGCTTGGCCGCTTAGTTCACATTCACCATCGCGTTGGTGTTGGCGCCGAGGCTGGTAGTAGGCAACTTGCCATCCCATTTCTCGATCCACAGCGTTTGGTTTTTCACCTGCGCGGCTTGCGCGCCGTATTTCTTGATCGCCTCACCCACGACTTCCAGTGCTTTGGCGTCGCCCTCGGCTTCGGCGATTTTGGCCTCGGCCTTACCTTTGGCCACCGCGACGGCATTGGCGGCATCGGCTTGGTTTTTACGCAGCAAAGCTTCGGATTGCAGCGCTTCTTGCGTGGCCTGAATTTTGGCGTTGATGGCGTTCTGGATATTCACCGGCAGACGCAATTCGTTCACAAATCCAAATTGCTCCACCACAATACCGTACTGATTCATCTCCTGATTCAGCTTGCTGCGCACCTGCTCCGCCAGGCGAATTTTCCCACCGGCCAGCAGGCCTTCGGCATCGTAAGCCGTGCCATAGCTATTAAGCGCATTGCGAATCGCGTTGCGGATAATCTGGCTGGTGATTTCCTCATAACCGCGTTTGTATTTCTGGTACAGCACTGGGGCTTTGCTGGAATCAATGCTGTAAGAAATACTGATATCCGCATTGATCACCACGCCAGATGCCACCTGAAAATTCATGGATTCATCGCTAGCCGAGCCTTCGGTTTTCGATTGCGTCCAGGTGTAGGTCTGGGTAAAGGTCGGAAACTCGACCACACTGGTGCCAATGCCGATCAGATGCCAACCGCTAGATAACGGCACTGGCTCCACCTTGCCGTCAATCCGGTTGAATTCAACCCCCACATGGTTGGCCGCCACCGACGCCACGAATAGGTTCAGGATAAAACCCAAGCCCACAATCAGCGCAGCCCCACTCACCCACACTGCATGTCGTATGCCATTCATTGTCATTCCCCTTAATTAGCCACCGCCTCGACTGTGCGGCGTACCCACCCAGCATATGTAAGCAAGGGGCGGCTGAATATGCGGAAAACTCGAAGGATATGTCAGGTTTTTCTTGGGGAGAGGTGAAGGGAAAGACTGGCCAACCCACAAGCTGGCCTGGGTGGGCCGGTCCAGGCACACCGCGCTGGACGCGCGGTCAGACACTCAAGCTGCAACGACCTTGATTTGCTCACCCAAACATTCCACCACCATACCGGGGCGGATTTTGGCGGTTTTGCGCGTCTCAATGGCGCCATCCACCAGCACATCGCCGGCGGCAATCATCAGCTTGGCTACACCGCCCGAGGGGGCCAGCGCGGTGGCTTTCAGTAAGTCGCACAAGGCGATGTGTTCGTGCTGTAGAGTAAAAATCTGTTCGTTCATTTTGCTTTCCATGTAAACGGGGTATTGCCCAGCAAACCAATTAGTACAATGACCGAAGGCCGATACCCCTATTGCGCCAACCAACCTAAACCATGCTCCGCCAGCAGCATCGCGGTATCGTGCAGCGGCAAGCCCATCACGCCGGTGTAGCTGCCTTCCAGTTGCGCCACAAATAAGCCACCGATGCCTTGAATACCATAGGCGCCAGCTTTATCCATCGGCTCGCCGCTAGCCACATAGGCCGCGATTTGCGCCGCACTCAGGGGCGCGAACTGCACCCGGCTGACATTCAGCCGGGTTTGCACGCCCTGCTCGGTACGCAGCGCGAGGCTGGTCAGTACTTCGTGCGTGCTGCCCGATAGTTTGCTCAGCATGGCCGTGGCATCCGCGGCATCGAGCGGTTTGCCTAAAATTTCATCGCCCAGCACCACCGAGGTATCCGACGCCAGTACCGGTTTCAGCGCCAAACCCATTTCCTGCAAATGCCGCCAGCCGGATTCGGCTTTTTCCACCGCCATGCGGATCACATAGTCGCGCGGGTTTTCGTTCGGCCGCGGGGTTTCATCGATCGGCGCGGCGATGCGCTCGAAAATCACGCCGGTTTGCGCCAGCAATTCTTTACGGCGTGGGCTGCCGGAAGCCAGGTAGAGTTGGGTCATTATTCGCGGTGATACGGGTGGTTATTTAAGATGGATACGGCGCGGTACAGCTGCTCGGCCAGCATCACGCGCACCATGCCGTGCGGCAGCGTCATCGCCGATAGTTGCAGCAATTGATCGGCGCGTTGTTTGATTTTCGGATCGAGGCCGTCGGTGCCGCCGATGATAAATACCGTTTCGCGGCCGTCGATTTGCCATTGCTTCATGTTTTCAGCCAGCTTCATCGTCGTCCAGTTGGCGCCGCGCTCGTCCATCGCCAGCACGCGCGCGTCGTTTGGAATCGCGGCCAGAATGCGCTCGGCTTCTTCGGCCATCACTTGCTGCGGCGTGCGCGCGCTGATGCGCTTGTCGGGTTTTAGCTCGGTGAGCGTCAGGGCAAAGTCGCGCGGCATGCGCTTGGCAAATTCGTTGTATCCGTCAGAAATCCAATCCGGCATTTTGTGGCCGACGGCGATGATATGCAGTTTCATACGGCAGGCTTTATTCAATCATGCGGCATGATAGCAGCTTGCATCGCCGGACGAACAAAAGCCCGCCTGGGTGGGCGGGCTTTCGGGACGTTGGCACTGGGTATATCAACCTAAGCTTTATTCAATAAGCGACTCAGATCAATACCTAGCCAGGTATTACTCAGTACGACCGCTGGTTACGCGCTCGCGCTGGATCTTCCATTTACCACCTTCCTGCACTAGCTCCAGCGTCTTTTGCACGGTGTCGCTGTAGTCTTGTGAGTGGTATTGCTGGGTGAAGGTCACTTCGCTGCGTTCTTTGCTGACCACTTTGCAGCTTGGCTGTTCCAGTTTCA
>NZ_JTLG01000030.1:0-21725 GCF_000799095.1 Chitinibacter sp. ZOR0017
CGACGCGCGGATAGTAATTGCCTTTGGCGGCATTTTGCTCTTCGCCCGCGGCTTTGTAGCTGAGCCATTTCATGCGTACTTCAGGGTTTTTGAGGATGGTTTGCTCTACGGCGTCTTTAAGCGTGTTGGCGGCGAAAACCGGGCTGGCGAAAAGGCCGGCCAGCAACAGAACGAGCGGTTTCATAGATGATCCTTTGTCCGTGTATAACTGATGTCTTTTTATATTAGTAAAATGTGATGTAAGCCCTAGTGGGCCCAGCATGCAGACTGCTAAAATACCACCGGTATATTAAAATCTTCTAATTTTTCCGTCTGGCGCGGTAATTTTTCGCAGATAGTAACCAAGCAAATATGCTATTTCAATGCGCTTAACAATTGTTAACAGTTGTCAGCCATTGGCAAGATCATTTGAAAGCATAGTCCGCCGCCAGTTGCGTTGCTGATTTCCAGCTCGCCGCCATGCCGCGCCACGACCGTTTGCACCAGGCTCAGCCCCAAGCCAGCGCCGGAGTGTCCGCTCGCTAACTGTTTGAATTTTTGCCCCAATTGCGTCAGCTGCGCGGCCGATAAACCCGGCCCGTAATCGCGCACCGCCAGAATCACCCCCCCGGCATGGCCATCGCGGATCAGGCAATCAATCTGCCCACCACTGGCGGCATACTTGAGTGCATTCTCGATTAAATTACCAATAGCCCGCCCCAGCAGGCTGCGATCGGCCGGATAAGCGGACCAGCGATTTGTTGTACTTTCGCATCGTACGTCAATGCGCACGGCATGCAATTGCGCCTTTTCCCAACAGCTATCGCTTATTTCGTAGCACAGGTCCAATAGATCGGTGGGGGCAAAGTGGTATTGCTGGTGGCGCGCGCGCGCCAGCTGGATAAAGTCTTCAGCCAGCGCCAGCGAGCGTTCGGCATGCTGGCGAATGCGCGCCAGCAAATCAGGCCCGGCTGAAGCGTGCCCAGCGTGCAGCTCCAATAAGGCGAGGATGGCCGATTGCGGCGAGCGCATATCGTGCGAGAGGAAATCCAGCGCCTCGTCGCGGGCCGCTTGGGCAGCTTGCACCACGCTCAGATCCGTTAAGCTCAGTACCCAGCCCAGCAATTGCTGCTGCCGATCCAGCCGCGGGCGGCAGCTGAGCAAGACGGCTGCGCCATCTGCCAGCTGCAGATTCTGGGTGTAGCCCGTTGGAGCAAACAGCGCCGCAGCCTCCAGCTGCGCGCCCTGCGCGGCCAGTAGTGTCAGCACCTGCGGGCGTGATTCGCTCTCCAGCGTGGGCAAAAGCCGCTGGGCGGCCGGATTACTCAGCACCACCGCGCCATCGGCATCGCAAATCAACACGCCATCGGCCAGCTGCGCCAGGCTATCGTGCACCAAGCGGCGCAGGCCGGCCAGTTGGCCCACGGCATGGCCCAGGGCGGCCATTTTGCGCCCCAGCACATCGGCGCCGGCGCCAGATTGGGGCAGACTGGCCAAGACCGGGTCTTCGGCACGGATGCGCGCCAGCTCGCGGGCAAAAAAGCGCACTGCCAGCTCCAGCCGCAGCCAGCTCCAGATCGGATACAGCAAGACCACGCTACACAAAGCCGCCAGTGGCGCCACCAGCACTTGGGTGCTGGCAAGCAGCCAACTGGTGCAGAGTACGATCGCCGGCAGGCTGATGAGCAAGGCCAGCAGCGCCCATTGCGGCCGGGCATAGCGGATGGCCAGCCAGGCCAGTGCTGTCCATAGCGCGGTAAACAGCGCATTTTCTAGCCCCGTGGCGCTGCGCCAGTGCAGGCCCTGTTTCAGCATCGCCAAGGTGTGGGCCAAAATTTCGACCCCGGTCATTCTTTGTTCGGCGTAGGTGGTGGGCGTGGCGTAGGCGTCGCCCAAGCCGGTGGCCGCCGCCCCCACCAGCAGGTATTTGCCGCGCAGCAAAGCGGGGTCTACCTTGCCGGCCCATACCTCGGCAAAACTGTATTGCGGGTATTGCCCAGCCGGGCCGCTAAAGGCAATCTGCCGTGGCGAGAAATCGGCGGGTACCGCCTTACCATTCAGCGCCAATAATGCGGCACTCAGATGCGGCCAGCCGGGCGCCCGCGCGAGCGGCACCCGCCGCACCACGCCATCGGCATCCAGCGTCGGGTGAATATGCCCCAGCCCCGCGGCGGCGGCGGCCAGTGTGGGCAGTGGTAAGACGGTCTGGGTGGTAACGCCGGCGGGGGTGTTTTGCCAGGCATCAAACACCGGCAGCACCACATTGCCATTGGCGCGGAGCGCCTTGGCCAGCTGCGCATCGCTGCTCGGCTCGGCGGCTTCGCTGAAAATCACATCGTAGCCAATGGCCTTGGCGGGTAGCTGCTGCAGGCGGTTCAAGAGCTGAGCGTGTAATTCGCGTGGCCACGGCCAGCGCCCCAGCGCGGCGATGCTGGCGTCATCGATGACGATCAGCGCGATCTCGGGGTCGGCGGGGCGGTTTTGCTGGCGGCTGGCCCAATCCTGCAGCAATAAATCGCCGCGCCCCAGCCCATTTTGATAGCCAAGCAGTGCACTGGCCGTCAGCAGCAAAAGCGGCAGCGCCCATGGCGCTATCTTCGCCAGCAGGCGCTGGGGGCTGCGCCGGGCGATCCTGACGAACCGGGCCAAGGGCAGGCGCATGCCTTACTGTTTCAGCCGCACAGGTTGGCCATTGGCATCCACAATGCCGCGCCCATTGCTGCTGCACAGTACCGGTGGCAGATTCAGTTTGCGTGGCTTGGAAAAGCCCGAGCGCATGCCGTACTGATTGATGGTTTCAAGGCGGATAAAGTAATCGATGCAGCCCAGCGGTAGATCAAGCTTGGCCTGCGGCTCGCTGACGGTGCGATCAATCAGCGGCTGGGCAAAACTGCGCTCGGTGGCAATCTGGAGCTGATATTGCTGCTGCGCTTCGCCGGCCCATTGCACGGTCAGGCCATCTGCAAAGGCCAGGGTTGGCTCGGGCGCGACCGGGGCTGGCACCACCTGCAGCGCGCTCACCGGGCTAAACGGCCCGCGGCTGGCGGCGCTATCGGCTTGCTCTAGCGTGGCCACGCGCCAGTAATATTGGCCGGCTGTGGCGAGGCTGTGATCCCAGCGGCATTGGCTGCCCTGGCTAATATGTTGCTGGGTATGGCTCAGAAAGTCTTTGCTGCTGCTGATTTCAAACAGATACCCCTTGGCATCTTCATCGCCTGCGCAAATAAAACTCCGCGCGCCGGTGGGGATGGGCTTGCCGGCCAGTGGCGCCTGCAGCAGTGGCGCTTGCGGCGTGGTTTTCAGTTTGACGGTTTGAATTTGCTCCAGGCCTTGCAGGCCATTGCGGCTTTGCAGCCGCACCCGCAGGCGGTATTCGCCATCGGCCAATGGGCCGGTGAGCGTAAGCTGTGGGCCGCGTTCCACCCACAATAGCCGCGGCGGGGTGTCTAAGGTTTCGAGCTGGCCCACTAGTAAATCGCCGTCGCTCACGGCGGGCAGGGGCAGGGTATAGGGCAGGGCATCGATTTGTGTGGGCGGCGTAATCCACACTGGCGCGGCCGGCAGGGCTTGCACGCTCGGGGCCTGGCCCGCTTCGCGCAGCCAGCCCTCGCCCGGGGCCAATTCGGCTTGAGCTTGAGCGCTATTGATGGCGACTTTGCCTTCCACCAAGTCGGTGAGTGCGCGCTGACCGCTGGTGGCCACGCCAAAGCGGGTACCACGTACGCCGGTGACCGCCAGCGGCGTTTTCACTTCAAAGCGCGAACCGCTGGTTTGCGGCTGAACGGCAAAATCGGCGCGGCCGGCTTTAAGCTGTAATTCGGTCTGGCGCAGATTGGCTTGGGGCATCGCGCGCATTTTTTGCAGACCAAACTGGCTATTGGGCGACACATACAGCTGGCTACCGTCGCTCAGCAGCAGGCCCACCCAGCCGTTGGCGCCAGCGCGAATCACGTCGCCTTCGCGTAAGGTCAGGCCTGCGGCAATGGCTTTGCCGCGATTGGGGCCGGCGCTAATGCTAACCTCACCGCGCACCAGCTGCACCGTGGCCGTTTGTGGCTGGCCACGCAAGAGGCGCACCGGTATCGCCAAGCTACTGCCGGGCTGCAGGATATTCGGGTCGCTGATTTTGTTCAGCTTGGCCACCACCGCCCAATCGCTGGGGCGCAGCAATTGCTGGCGCGCCAGCGTGTAGAGATTGTCGCCAGCTTTGACTTGATACTGAATGGTGGCTTCGTTGGCGTGCACCAGCGTGCTCGCGCTGGCCAGCACGGTGCAGCCGGCTAGCATTACCGCCAGCTGGCGCAGAGAAAAATGCTTCATACGGTTGAATCCTGCAAGGAAGGGGCGGCTGTGCCGGGGGCGGTCTCGCTTAGCGCATCCAGCCGGTAGCCATGGCCATACACGGCGCTTAAACGAAAGCCGCGCTCGGGGCGCAGTTGTAGTTTGCTGCGCAAAGCGGAAATATGCGTATCGAGGCTGCGCGAAGACAGCTCCACGGCCAGCCCCCACACGGTTTCCTGTAAATACTGGCGCGACACCAGCTGGCCCAGATGCTCAAACAGCACCAAGGCCAAGTCGTATTCACGCTCTTTCAGCGGCTGCGGTGCGCCGGCGTAATGGATGATCTTGGCCTGCCGATCGAGGGTGAATTCACCAAACTGGCTCTGGCTGCTTTGGCTGGCCGGGTAAGTGCGCCGCGCCATGGCCATAATTCGCGCCTGCAGCTCGCTGGTGCGCAGCGGTTTGGTCATAAAATCATCAGCGCCGGCGGTCAGGCTGGTGACTACATCGGCTTCGCTGCTGCGCTGGGTCAGCATAATGATCGGGGTGTTGGCGCCCAATTGCTGGCGCACAAATTGAATCACCTCAATGCCACTGCGATCGGGTAGCTCCCAATCTACCAGCAATAAATCATAGGTATCGCGACGCAGCTGGCGAATTAGCTCATCTGCACGGCTATACCCGGTGATCTGATGGCCCATCTGGCCCACGGTCTGTACCACCAGCGCCAGCTGGTCGGCATCATCGTCTAGTGCAGCGATCCGCATCATGCTGTGGCCGGCGAGGCCGGCAAAGGATGAAATGCGGCCATTTTACCAAAAGCAGCGCCTTACATTTGTTTGAATTGGCCAGCGTGGCTGCGCGAGAGCGGTAAGGGCTCGCTCACGGCTTTTAAATGCACGCGCTGCCGGCCGAGTAAATCGCGGTCAATTTTCAAAATCGCCGGCAGGCTCACGATATAGCTGCGGTGAATTTGCGCAAAGCGGGTTGGGTCGAGCTGCGGCAGCAGCTCTTTGAGCGAAGTGCGGATCAAATGCCGCTCATGCGCGGTAATGATCTCGGTGTATTTTTCATTGGCCTGAAAATACAGCACCTCCTCGCAGGCCACCAGCCGCGTGGTTTCGGCCAGCCCCGTGGTTAGCCAGTGCAGATAGGTGGGGGCGGCGGGGCTGAGTTGCCGCAGTAGCTGGCTTAAATCCAGCGTGGCGGGGTCGAGCGCGGCTGGGCGCACCTGGCTGCGCTGCAGTTTGGCCACGCATTGGGCCAGCCGCTCATCGCTCACTGGCTTAAGCAGATAATCGACCGCATTGTGTTCAAAGGCGGCCACCGCGTATTCGTCATACGCGGTTACAAACACGATGCGCGTGTGCTGCTGGGTGCCCGCCACCTGCAAGCCCGATAAGCCCGGCATGCGGATATCCAAAAACGCCAGCTCGGGCTGCTGGCTGGCCAAGATCGCGCTGGCTTCCAGCCCATTACGGGCAATGCCAATAATCTGCAGCGCGGGCCACAGCTGTTGCAGCCGCTCGGCCAGCGCCTGGGCCAGCAGCGGTTCATCATCGGCGATCAGGGCGCGCACCGGGTTGGGGCTCATGAGTGAGTTTCCTGAATGGGAGTCGTGGTTGCGCTGGGCTCCAGCTCGAAGGGCAGGCGGATTTCTGCCAGTACGCCGCGGCCGGCCGGATGCGGATAAATCGCCAGCTGGCCATCCGCGCCATACAGCGCCTCTAGCCGCGCGCGCACATTTGCTAGGCCAATGCCGCTGCTGGCCTCACTTTGCGCCGACCAGCCGAGCCCGCTATCGAGCACCTGCAGGCACAGCTGCTGGCCAGTGTGCGTCGCGCGAACGATGATCTCGCCACCCTCAATCGCCGGCTCGATGCCGTGTTCCAGCGCGTTTTCAACCAAGGGCTGCAAGAGCAGCGGCGGCAGCCGCGCCGCGCGGGTGGTGGGCTCGATTTCCAAGCGATAGCGCAGCCGCTCACCCAAGCGGATGGCGCTGATGGCTAGCAGGGCTTCAAGCAGGTGTAGCTCATCAGCCAGCGTGCTATGGCGCTGGCGAGTGCGGCTTAGGCTGGCACGCAGATAATTATTTAAGTGTTCGAGCATGATTTGCGCCCGCCCCGGGTCGCGGCTAATCAGGCTATGCACATTGGCGAGGGTGTTAAACAGAAAATGCGGCTCGATCTGCGCCTGCAGCATGGCCAGCTGGCTGGCAGTTTCGGCTTGCCGCGCCTCGGCTTCCCGGCGCTGGGCTTTTTCCATTTCGGTTTTAAACGCCATCGAGTGATACCAGATCACAAAAAACGCACAGGCCACCACCGAAATGGCCAGCGTTATCGCCAGCGAGCGCCATTGGCCGCTGGGGTCGGCCAGCATGTAATCCAGATAATTGGGCTCGCCAAACCAGCTGGCGACATGAAAGCCGCTATACACCCCCAACAGCATGGCAATCGGGGTGCGCCAATTCCATTGCACGCGCGGGAAAGCCCGGCACAGCAAATAATTAAATACGCCAATCGAGGCGCCGATGCTGTGCGCAATCAGCATATTGCTACTGAATTCGCGCCCGGCTTCGATGATGGTTAAAAATCCGCCGATGCAGCTATTAATCACCAGCAGAATCAGCACTTCCTGCCACCAAGGCTGCTCGGGTAATTCATAGCGGGTGGAGAAAATAGCCACGCGAAATCCTTGGGCAATGATTGAATAAGTAGGGCGGCGCCGTTAGAAATAGTAGCGCAACAACAGCTGCCAACGCTCGCCGGCTTGTGCGCCATAGTGGCTCAAGGCGCTGCCGCTGCTGTGGGTCCATTGCAGGGCCAGATCGGCTTGCGCCCAATGATAGCGAGCTTCGAGCCACTGCTGGTGGCTGTGATCGACCAGATCATGATTAAGCATCAGGCTGAGCTCCAGCTGTGGCCAAAATGCCTTGTTCCAGCTTACCAGCGCAAACAGATTGTGCTGGGTGGGCGGGGCTTGCAGCAGGCCGGCGGCCTGGCGATAGCGGGCATAGCGCGGTAAATCTTGCTGCAAAGCCTGCCACTGCACCTGATTGGCCGCGCGGCCGTTGTAGTGGTATTCCAATGTGCTGCTCAGGCTGCTGCCGGCCAATGGCCAGGTCACCGTTGCGCCGGTGGCAATTTGCTGTTGCCAGTGGGTATCACCTTCAGTGCCTGATGCTGCAAGCAGATCATGGCTATACCCCCCGCTGTATTCGGCAAACAACGTGGTGGCGTCATTGGCCAGCAGGCTGATATTCAGCCCCCACTGCGGCGTGGCGCCACTTTCGGCCAGCATGAGGCCCAGCACACTCCAGCGCTCATTCAGGCTCGGGCTGTAGCTCAGCAGCAGGCGGTGGGCCGGGTTGCTGGCGGCCCAGTCGGGTGAGAAAGGACTGCTGCTGCGCTGATCGCCCAGCTTGGGTGAATAAGCCAGGCTGGCCGCGCCGCCGGCCCACAACCACTGGCTGCGCCACATGCTGCTGCCAAGGCGGTTTTCCCGCAGGCTATCGGGGGCAATCGACACAATCGAGCGCAGTGCGCCCACTTTAAAATAATCGGTGGGGTTGAAACCCAGCGCCACGCCCTGGCGCAGATTAATCCGCCCCAGCTGATGCACCCAATCCGGGCTGGCCTGCCAGCTAAGATACAATTCTTTCAGAGTATTGGTCTGGCTATCCTGCCAGTGGCCGTCGTGGCTGGCTTGCAGCTGGCGTAGATCGAGCCGATTCGCCCCCAGTAAGCGCCAGCCGGGGGCGAAAGTCCAATCCAGCGCCAGATCCAGCGAGATACGCCCATCCTGTATCTCGCCAGCACCGTCATCCGGCTTGAAGCTGCCGGCCATACCCTCGATAAAGCCCCGCCATGGCCGCTGCAGTGGCGGGCTGGCGGGCGTCGGTGTGGCAGCATCCAGCAGGGCAAAAGCGGCCAACTCATCGCCGCTATTCGGGTTGGCGGGGGTGGGCGGGGCGCTGTCACTGCCGGTATTCGCCGGCGGCGCACTTGCTGGGGTAGTCGCGCTCGCCGTCGTGCTCTCGCCGGGGACGACGAGCGCAGCGGCGCTGGTGCTGGGAGACAGGCAGGCGCTGGCTAGGACGATGGCACCAAGGCTAGCGTCTAGCCTAAGCGGCCAGCGCCCAGCACGCGGGTGGGGTGGGTAGCGCATTATTCGGCCTTAAAGTTGGGCAGATACTCACGCTGCAGCCAGTTTTCCGGCACGTCGCGATAACGCCAGTCACTACTGCGCACCACGGTAATCCATTTGGGGTCGAGCCCGTCGATGATCACCGTTTCGGTTGGGCGCAGGGCGCCGAGTTGCTGTTCAAACTTGCGATAAAAAGCGGTTTTCAGCAAGCGATCGCTGCTGGAATAAAACCGCGCCTTGATCGGCTGCAAGCTGGTTTTATCCAGCCAGTAATCGATGCGGTGGTAAGTGACCTCCGGCGTTTTGGCGCTGAGCTTGAGCAAATACGCTTGGCGCGGCTGCTGCTGACCATCTTGCACCGCTTCTTCACCGGCGAGCTGGGCGCTGTAATCCACGGCCAGATTCACTGTGACCACATCACCATTGGCCGCCTGCCCCAGCAAACGCTGCTGCGGCGAGATGCGCACGCTGGCCTTGCTGGCCGGATCGAAAAACCACAGGTCGTTGCCGTTTTTCAGTAGCAATTTGCCGTTATCACGCTGCGGAGCCACAAAGCGGATCAGATTGCGGTATTGGCCCGTATTGGGCTCGGCCCGCGCATACACCGCCAGCGTGGTTTGCTCGGTTTGCTGGCCATTGCGGTATTCTGTCAGCGTACTGGTGAGGGCAAACGATTGGCTAGGGTTGCGAATGCCATCGCTGGTGGCCAGCAGGCTTTGCGCCGTCGGGGCAGCTGCGGCGCTGGCGGCCAGCAAGGCGCTGGCCAGCAGCAGGCCATAGCGGGGTAGCGGTTTAAACATGGCCCTGCTCCCGTGGGTGAGTGCAATGATGTTCGCTACGGCGTGGCGCCAGCAGGCCGGCGATGCCCACCGCGATTAAAATCAGCGGCCACCACACACTGAGCAAGCTAAAGAGGTTTGGCCACAGGCCCAAGTTGTGGCCGAGAAAAGCCACGCCTAACAGGATAAGAATGAATGCGTGTTTCATGATGCGCTCCTTCGCGGGTATAGGCCGCTGGACTAAGTTAGATATGGTTTAGCTCGGTATACCCGGCTAGGTATATCTGGCAGGGTAGGCCGATGGGTTTAGGCATGCCGCAAGGCATCGACAATATTCAGCGCGCTGGCACGGCGGGCGGGCCACCAGGCCGAGAACGCAGCTACCAGCAAGAGCCCCAGTGCGCTTCCCAGCAACATGCCCCATTCGCCCCACACCCGCACGGTGAGCGCCACGGGCTCGCTATTGCCCGGCGGCATCCAGGTCAGGCCGCTGTGGTTAATCACATAAGCCAGCAAGAGCGCCAAACTCAGGCCGGTGACGGCGCTGGCGGCGCCCAGCAGCACGCCTTCGCATAAAAACAGCTGGCGGATACCGCGGGCCCGCAAGCCCATAGCCCGCAAGGTGCCGATTTCGACCGTGCGCTCCACAATCGCCATATTCATGGTGTTGCCCACCGTGAACAGCACGATGGCGCCGATCAGGATGGCGATAAAGCCGAAGATGGCGGCAAACATGCCGGTGATCTGGCCGTAACTGGGGTTTAAGGTGGCGAAATCCTGTACCGCTAGCGGCTGCGCCTTAAACTGGCTGCGCAGTAAGGTTTCAAGCCGTTCGCGGGCGGCGGGCATTTGGGCCGTGTGTTTCAGCTGCACCACCACCGCGGTAACTTTGGGCGTGTCTTGGCCGTAAATCAGCTGTTGCGCCTGGCGCAGATGCAGAGTGATGGCGATATCGTCCAGCTCTTTCACCCCCAGCTGCTCGGCTTTCACCACATCCAGCGCCGCCACATTGGGCGCGCCATGCGCATTGGCGGCCAACAGCTCAATCCGTGCGCCGGCTTGAGCGGCTGGCGCTGCTGGGTTTTGGCTGGCTGCGCCCAAGGCAGCTAGATCGGTTGGTGTGGCGGTTTTGCTGGCATCCATTGCCTCGTGTGCGGGTTGTGGGCAATGCTTGACGTTTAACTCGCCACACAGCTGCAAGACCCGTGCCACGCCTGTGCCGATGGTGGCGCCATTGGGCGCACTGCCGGTGAGCGGCAGTAAGCGGGCGGCGCCGGGAAAGCGGTAGTCATTCCATTGCCGCAGCTGATTTTGCTCGTCCACCACCACGCCGCTACCCAGCACGGTGCGTGAGACGCCAGCATTAAAATTCCCGGCAATCCCGCCCAGGCTGAGCGTGGGGGTAACAACCGTGAGCATCGGCCGCAATACCGGGTCGGCTTCGATGGTGCGGATTAAGCGCTGGTAATCGACAATGCCGTAGGCAGCCGGGTTGCCGCTGCCAAACAGAAAATAATCACGATGTTGAATTTGCAAATGGCCGCTGCTGCGCACAAAGCCGGTTTGCAGGCCCAGATTGATATTGCCGCTGTAGCCGCCGAACAAAAGCACGGCCATCAAGCCGATGGTCATCGCCAGCAAGGTGGCCAGCGAGCGGCGGCGATTGCGCGTTAGATTGCGCGCGGCCAAAGTCAGGATTTTCATGCGTAGGCCCTCTCAGGGTGGGTCTGGCTCGCCAGGTTGCGGCTTTCGACGATGCGGCCATCGCGGATAAACACTGCCTCATCGGCCGCCGCCAGCACTTGCGGATCATGCGAAGAAAAAATAAACGACACCTGCAGATCGCGTTGCATTTGCCGCATCAGCGCGATAATCGCCGCGCCGGTGGCTTGATCGAGATTGGCCGTGGGCTCATCCGCCAGAATCCATTGCGCATTGGTGGCCAGCGCCCGGGCAATCGCCACCCGTTGGCGTTGCCCGCCCGACAGTTGGCCGGGGCGATGCTGGGCCTTATCGGCAAGGCCGACTGCAGCGAGTAATTCCATCACGCGGTTGCGCCGCACCTGGGGTGGTACTTTGGCCAGAATCAGCGGGTATTCGACGTTTTCATAGGCCGATAACACCGGCAGCAGATTAAAGTTTTGAAAAATAAACCCAATCTGCCGAGCCCGAAAATCCGCCAGCTGATCGTCATTCAGCCGCGATAAAGGCTGGCCATTGAGGATGATTTCGCCGCTTGTGGGGCGATCGAGCGCGCCAATTAAATTTAACAACGTGGTTTTGCCACTGCCGGAGGGGCCGGAAAGTACGGTAAAGCGATTGGGCTGAATATCCAGCTGGATATCGGTCAGCGCCGGCACGCTAATGTCGTCCAGCCGGTAGCGCTTGTTCAGCTGGCGAATTTGCAAGATAGACATGGTGGTTTCCTTCAGTTTGCTGGGCGAGCTAGCAGTGGATGTCACTACTGTATGGGGTTGGCATGGGCGGTGCTGGTGGCTGCGACGAGCTGCATGGCCGCGGGATAAAACGCCACCCGCACCGATGAATGACCGCGCTTTAGAAGGTGCCGCTGACCGCAATCGCCATAAACGGCGCTGGATCGTGCTTTTCCTGGCTGATTTCGCGTTCTTGGGCGTCGTGCAAGGTAAGCTTGCCCGCCAGACCTGCGCCCAGATAGGCATCCAGTCGCATAAACGGGCTAAAGGCATAACCGGCGCGTACAAACACCGGCACCGTGGTTTGCTCGAGTACTCCGCCCGCGGCCACGGCATTGTTGGCGGCGAGCCGGCTGCTGTAGCTGCGGATGGTGGCGCCGGTGGCCAGTTCCAGTTTGGGCAGGGGGGACCAGCTTAGCTCCAGCCCTGCCGGGCCAACAGGGCCGGCGCTAAATGGGTTGTGCAGGCGCAAGCTGGGGCTAATCCGCCAATCGATTACAATAAACGGAAAGGCGCTGGTGTTTTCCAAACCGCTCCAAGCCGAAATACCCAGCCCGAGCAAGAGATCGGGGCTCCATGCGCGCGCAATAAAGCCGGTTGCGCCGTAGCCGAGGGCATCACTGCGCTTGGCATCGGCTTCGCCGGCGTATTCGATTCCCGGCGCGATTTGATAAATCCAGCCATCTTGGCTGGCGTACTGATAGCTCACGCTGAGCCCGGCCCGTTCAAGGGTTTGCCATGGCGCGCGCCCGCCCCAAGCTTTGGGCTGGGTAAAGGTCCATTTTTGCTTGCTGCCGCTGATATCGAGCCCCAGAGTGCGCTGCGGATCGAGGCGGTGTTGCACACCAATGCCCACTTGCTGCCAGTTAAAGCGCGCTTCGCCGCCGCGATTGAGCTCAAAATCACGCGTGAATAAATAGCTGGCGCTGTAATCAACGCTCGTGTCGTTGGCGTAAGCCAGCCACGGGGTGCTGAGCGCCATTAGCGTCAGCCAGATCGATCGATGCATGGTGTTCTCCAGTTGTTTGATGAGACCGCAGGGCGGTGCGAGCACTGTACGCAGCGGCGGCACAGCACTGGATGACATGCGATTAAATGCCTTTGGCATCGATGAACGCACCGGATGGGCGATAAATGGCCAACCCGGGAGGCTAGCCCGTTGGTAAAACGGGCTGCGACTTGGCGGGGGTAAAATGCCGCAGCGCTGGGCGGTAAGGTTGACGCCTACGCCCGCTGCGGCTCAGACTTTGGTTTTTCGGACAGCAGGAACGCAAAAAACCATGACAACGGTAGTGGTGGTGCGCAAAGACGGCCAGATTGCTATTGCGGCAGATAGCCAATCAACTTTTGGAGATATGCGGCTGGGTGCGCTGGACGATGCGCGCTGGAATAAGATTTTCCAGCACGATGGCAGCTATTTCGCCATTTGCGGCAGCGCCGCGCATGATCTGGTGCTGCAATCGGCGCTCAAGCGGATTAAAAACCTTGATTTTACGAGCCGCGCCGCCATCTTTGAGTCATTCCGCAAATTACACGCCAAGCTCAAGGAAGAGTTTTACCTCAAGCCCGAAGAGGAAGAGGATGATCCCTACGAGTCGAGCCAGATGACGGTGCTGATCGCCAATGCCTACGGCATTTTTGGCGTTTATAGCCTGCGCGAAGTGTATGAGTTTCAGCGATTCTGGGCGATGGGCAGCGGCCGTGATTACGCGATTGGGGCCATGCATGCGCTGTATGACACGCTTGATGCCGCAGCTTTGGCCAAAGCGGGCATCGAGGCCGGCTGCGCCTTTGATGTGAGCTCAAGCCTGCCGATGACCAGCTATCAGCTCACCGAGCAGCTGGGCTAGCCGGCCGCAAGCCGGCTGTGGGCTTCGGGTATAATGCGCGGCAATCCAGATTAATCCGATATTTAGGTTGTAGTGATGAAAGATGTTTTGGAACGCTTCCTGTTTGACAACGCGCCAGTTCGTGGCGAACTGGTGCAGCTGGAAGCCACCTATCAGGAAGTGCTCAATCGCCATGATTACCCAGCCATTTTGCGCGAGCGTCTGGGCGAGCTGATGGCGGCTGGCGCTTTGCTGTCGGCGATGCTGAAATTTGATGGCACGCTGATTATGCAAATGCACGGCCCCGGCGCTTTGCAGCTTTTGGTGGTGGAAGTAACTAGTGAGAAAACCCTGCGGGCGACTGCGCGCTGGGATGCCGAGAAGATCGCGGCCGCACCGAGTGATTGGTCGATTGCCGAGTTACTGGGCGGTGGGCGCTTCTTTATTACCCTTGATCCACGCGTGGGTGAGCCGTATCAGGGCGTGGTGGGCATGCAAGCGGGCCAGACTGTAGCGCAGATTATCGAGCATTACATGACCCATTCCGAGCAGCTGGATACCCGGCTGTGGCTCGCCTGCCAAGATGGCATGGCCGCCGGCATGATGCTGCAAAAAATGCCCGCACAAGACGATGCCGAGCAAAGCTGGGAACACTTGGTGACCCTGGCCGACACGGTCAAGCACGAAGAGCTCTTGCAATTGCCACCGCGTGAAACGCTGTATCGCCTGTTCCACGAAGACAGTGTGCGCGTATTCGAGCCGGCAACGCCGCGCTTCGCCTGCACCTGTTCGCGTGAGCGCGTAGGCGGCATGATCAAGCTGATGGAGCGCCCAGAAGTGGATGAGCTTTTGGCCGAACGTGGCCAAGTGCATGTGGTGTGCGATTTCTGCGGCAAGGAATACGGCTTTGATGCCGTTGATGTCGGGGCGCTGTTTTCCACCCACGAAGCCCCGGGTAGTACCGCGATCCAATAATGGGTATGTCTTGCTGGTCCTTGATTATAAAGCGCTAGCAGCCAATACCCCTCAGAGAATAACCGGCCGCTTGGCCGGTTTTCTTTTGTGGGGCAGCCTGTCGCGGAATGCGTGCAAAGATTTTTCTTTCAAGATTTAAAGTATTTTGTCAAGTTGCCGATAGCGCTGATGATGAGGTGTTTCCCCGCCTGAGGTGTTTGCGCTATGCAAATTACGACAAACGTGCCCGCGCTGAATACGCAGCGCCACCTGGCCCAGTCCGGTACCGGTCTGAGTCAGGTCTTGTCACGTCTGTCGTCTGGCCTGCGCATCAACTCCGCCAAGGATGACGCGGCCGGCTTGGCGATTTCCAGCCGGATGGAGTCGTTGATTCGAGGCGATCAGCAAGCTGTGCGCAATATGAATGATGGCGTTTCCTTATTGCAGACCGCCGAAGGCGCGATGAGTAATGCCGCCGATGTTGTGCAGCGCATTCGTGAGCTAGGCGTGCAAGCCGCCAACGGCAGTTTGTCGGGCTCGGATCGACAAGCCTTGCAGGCTGAGGCGAATCAACTGCTGCAAAGCCTGAGTACGCAAGCGCAGAATGCCGAATTTAACGGCCAAAAAATCTTTGCCCAATCGGAAAGTAGCTTGGGGGGCGATGCGGCCCGGCGCGGCATTATTGATGGCTTGAAAATGGGCTGGCTGGAAGAAGCCGAAACCCGGATTACCAATCTACTGGGCATTACCGCCGATGGTGTTGATCTGAATATCGTCTTTGAGCCACCGGCAGGCTCGGGCCTGAGCAATGTAGCGGGCGGCGCTGCAGCGGCCGTCGGTAGTACAACCGGTACGGCCGACGCCAATGGCAAAACCCTGAATATGTTCCTCTGGATTGACCCTGAGGATTTCAAACCGCCCAACCTACCTGATGGCGGTGGCGTGGCAATGGGCAATGGCACGGTGTATAGCGACCGGATTATTGCCCATGAAATGGTGCATGCCGTCATGGGGCGTACCATGAACTTTGCCCCCATGGATACGTGGTTCAAAGAAGGGATGGCCGAATTCATCCACGGTGCCGATGAGCGTCTGTTTGCCGACACCTCGGGCGGCACCAGTACGGCGGTGGCCTTAAGCTATAAAACCAACCCCGCCAGCGGCTCGGCGGTGTATAGCGGCGGTTATCTGGCGGTGCGTTATATGCATCAGCAAATTAAAGCCGCCGGAGGGGAGGGGATCAAAGACATCATGACCTACCTCAGTAAAAATACCGGCTCTACCCTCGATCAGGCGCTTACCAATGCTAGCCATGGCGCCTTTGCCAGCTTTAATGATTTTGATAGCAAATTTCTCGCCGCTGCGGCCACGCCGGCCCTGTTTACCAATCTGGGCGTGAACCTTACCAATGCCGATACCGGCGCATTGGGCGGTGCCGATGTGGATGGCAAAGCGCCGCTGAGTAGTACCGACGTATTTAAAGATCAAGGGACGCAATTTAATAAGCAGGTGCTCAAGGGCTTTAAGCAGGTATGGGCGGCGGGCACGACTGGCATTGATGTGCAGGGCGCAACGGGGCTAAAAGAAACGACCTTCCAGGTGGGTAATGGGGCCGGGCAAAAAATCACCGTGCAGTTTGGCGGGATGAGTGCCAAAAATCTGGGGCTGGATGATATCGATCTGGTGAAGCTGCCCACGCTGGCGATCGCCCATGCTGATGAAGCGCTCGATTATATTAATGGCGAGCGGGCCAAGGCTGGCGCTAATTTATCGCGCTTGCAGTCGGCGATTAATAATGTCAGCAACACCATTGAAAACAATAGCGCGGCGCGCTCTCGTATCCGCGACACCGACTACGCGCAGGAAACGGCCAATCTCACCCGCCAGCAAATACTGCAACAAGCCGGCACAGCCATGCTGGCACAAGCCAATAGTTTGCCGCAGCTGGCCCTGTCACTGCTACGTGGCTAAGCCTTGTGATCTGCAATAAAAAACCGCCCTGAGGGGCGGTTTTTTATTAGCTGCCGCGCGGTTACTGCGCGGCTTGCAGTGATTTGCTCACAATCTCGTAGGTGTCGGATGACAAACCTTCGTGCGCGCGGATCCGCTCCAGCTCTTGCTTCATCAGCGACTGGCGTTGCGGTTCGACCTTGGTCCAGCGATTAAAGCTGCCAGCCAGGCGCGCGGCCACTTGCGGGTTGATGGCATCGAGCTCAATGATTTTGTCGGCGGCAAAAGCATAGGCATAGCCATCCGCGGCATGGAAATGCTGCAAGTTCAGGCTGCAGAATGAAGTGAGTAAGGCCCGGACTTTATTCGGGTTTTTCAGCGAGAAGGCCGGATGAGCCAGCAGGCTTTGCACGCGGTTTAAGGCGCCTGGGCGGCGGCTGGTGGCCTGCAGAGCAAACCATTTATCCATCACCAGCGCATCATCGTGCCATTGCTGGGCAAAATCGGCCAATTGCGCTTCGCCGCCGTCGCGATTGACCAGCGCCTTGAGTGCGGCCAGCCGGTCGGTCATATTGTCGGCTTTGCGATATTGCTCGGCCAGTAGGCTGCCGATCATGGCTTCATCGAGCTCAGCGAGGTAATCAAGGCAGACGTTTTTCAGGCTGCGGCGCGCTACTTGCTCGCCGTCGTAGCGATACGGGCTACCGTCATTCAGCTGTTGATAGTGGGCCAATAGCTCTTGGCGCAGTTCACGCGCGAGCTGCTGTTTCAGGCTGCTGCCCACCAGCGCCAGGCGGCTAGGGTCGACGGCTTCCAGTTGCTCGAGCAGGTATTTTTCATCCGGTAATTCCAGCATCAGTGCGACCAATGCTGGGTCCAGCTTACTATTGAGCACCTTGCGATAGGCTTCAATAAAGTTGGCCGGTGCCAGTAGCGGCTGTTCGGCCGGCTGGCGATACAGTTGCAGGATCAGTTTGACCGCCAGCTGGTTCGCCGCTTCCCAACGGCCAAAGGCATCACTGTCGTGTGCCATCAGGAACAGCAGCTCTTCATCGCTGTACGCGTAGTCGAGCACCACGGGTGCGGAAAATTCGCGCAACAGCGATGGCACCGGCGGGCAGGGTACGTTGATAAAGGTGAAGCTTTGTTCGGCTTCGCGCAATTCCAGTACCCGCGTTGGCGCGCCGGCGGTGGCTTCACCGGCGAGTTGCAGCGGCAAGTCTTGTCCGCGGCGATCAATCAGACCGACGGCAACCGGAATATGGAATGGCAGCTTCTGGCTTTGGCCCGGTGTGGCCGGGCAGCTTTGACGCAGGGTGAGGGTATAGCGCTGCGCGCCCGCATCATAAGCCCCGCAGGCCGATACCCGGGGGGTGCCAGCCTGACTGTACCAGCGTTCAAACTGGGTCAGGTCGACTTGATTGGCATCGGCCATCGCGGCGCGGAAATCATCGCAGGTGACCGCCTGCCCATCGTGGCGCTTAAAGTACAGATCCATCCCTTTGCGGAAACCGTCGCGGCCAAGCAGGGTTTCGTACATGCGTACGATTTCGCTGCCTTTTTCATACACGGTGAGGGTGTAGAAATTATTGATTTCCAGATATTCATCCGGGCGGATGGGGTGTGCTTGCGGGCCCGCATCTTCGGCAAACTGATGCGTGCGTAGCACGCGCACATTGTGAATCCGCTGTACGGCGCGCGAGCCGATGTCGCTGGAAAACTCTTGATCGCGGTAAACGGTCAGGCCTTCTTTCAGGCTAAGCTGGAACCAATCCCGACAGGTGACGCGGTTGCCAGTCCAGTTGTGGAAATACTCATGCGCTACCACGGCATCAATGCCGTCAAAGTCGGCATCGGTGGCGGTTTCCGGCTTGGCCAACACGTATTTAGTGTTGAAGATATTCAAGCCCTTGTTTTCCATCGCGCCCATATTAAAGTCGGAAACGGCCACGATCATGTAAGTATCTAGATCGTATTCAAGGCCGTAGCGGCTTTCATCCCAGGCCATGGCTTTTTGCGCTGCGGCCAGGGCATGATGGCATTTATCCAGATCGCCCGGCTCGACATAAATCTCGATGTTGACCGTACGGCCGGATTGCGTGGTGTGTGTCCCGGCCAGGTGCACCAGCTTGCCGGCGACCAAGGCAAACAGATAAGCCGGCTTTTTGAATGGGTCTACCCATTTCACCCAGTGACGGTTTTTGTCTAGGGTGCCGCTGCCCACGCGATTGCCATTCGAGAGCAGGACCGGGTACTTGCTCTTATCCGCAATAATGGTGGTGGTGAATTTGGCCATCACATCGGGGCGGTCGAGGTAATAGGTAATCTTGCGAAAGCCTTCGGCTTCACACTGGGTAAAGAAATTGCCATTGCTCTGATACAGGCCCATCAAGCTGGTGTTGTTGGCTGGATCAATGGTGGTGGTGATTTCCAGAATGCCATCTTCCGGCATCTGGGTAATCGTGAGCAGATCGGCTTGCGCCTGATAAGCGCTGGCGGGCAGGGTGGCGCCATCGAGCTTAATGGCATCCAGTTGCAATGCTTCGCCATGCAAAACCAGCGGTGTATCTGCCGCGACATCCTTATTGCGCCGGATGATCAGGCGTGAATGAACTTTAGTCTGGGTATCTTCCAGATCGAAAGTCAAATCAACGCGGTCAATCAGATAGTGTGGGGGGGTATAGTCCAGACGCTGGATGGCTTGGCGGCTGCTCATAGGATGCGGCTCTTTTTAGGGCAAATAAAGATTGCAAGATTAACCCCAGCCCGATGGCAAGACAATGACTGAAACCCCCAGTGGCAACTTGCCGACAATCGAGTGCTTTTGCGGCTTTGCGCTGGATCAGATAGAACTAAAAAACTGATACATATTCAAAAAGAATCGTTCTCTTGGATATAGAACGGCGGTATCATGACGGACTATTAGCCGTTTTACCGGATTGACCGCCATGTATATTTACGACGAATACGACCAGAAGATCGTGGATCAGCGCGTTGCGCAATACCGCGACCAGACGCGCCGCTATCTGGCCGGCGAGCTGACTGATGATGAATTCCGCCCTTTGCGTTTGCAAAACGGCCTGTATATCCAGCGCCATGCGCCCATGTTGCGCGTGGCCATTCCTTACGGTCATTTGCGTAGCAAGCAGGTGCGCAAGCTGGCTGAGCTGGCCCGCAAATACGATAAAGGCTATGTGCACTTTACGACGCGCCAGAATGTCCAGTTCAACTGGCCAGCGCTGGAAAACGTGCCGGAGATGCTGGCTGAACTCGCCACCGTGGAAATGCATGCGATTCAAACTTCTGGCGCCTGTATTCGCAATACCACTTCGGATCAATTTGCCGGGGTGGCGCATGATGAAATCGTCGATCCACGCCCATGGTGTGAAATTATTCGCCAGTGGTCGACTTTCCATCCGGAATTCGCACACTTGCCACGTAAATTCAAAATCGCGGTCAATGGTGCCAAAGAAGATCGCGCCGCCATCTTGCTGCACGATATCGGCATCAATGTGAAATTGAATGCTGCCGGTGAAGTGGGCTTCGAGATTTTTGTGGGCGGTGGCCTTGGTCGCACGCCGATGATTGGCGATCTGATCAAGCCATGGTTAGAGCCAAAACACCTGCTGACTTATCTCAACGCCGTGCTGCGCGTGTATAACCGCTACGGTCGTCGCGATAATAAATACAAAGCCCGCATCAAGATTTTGGTGAAAGCCATGACGCCGGAAGCCTTTGCCGCCAAGGTTGAACAAGAATGGGCGTTTGAAAAAGACGGCCCGCAAACGCTGACCGATGCTGAAATCGCTCGCAATCATCGCTTCTTTACCAAGCCGGCCTACGAAGCCTTGCCCGCCCAAGATGCGAGCTTTGCCGCGGCGCAACGTGATAACGCCGCCTTTGCTCGCTGGGTAGAGCGCAATGTATTCGCGCACCAAGTGGCCGGTTATGCCGCAGTGACCTTGTCGCTGAAGAAAACGGGTGTGCCACCAGGTGATGCAACTGATGCCCAGCTGGATGCAGTGGCCGAGCTGGCCGATCGTTTTAGTTTCGGTGAAGTGCGCGTATCGCACGGGCAAAATCTGATTCTGGCCGATGTGAAGCAAGCTGATTTGCTGGCACTGTGGGAAGAAGCGAAACGCATCGGTTTTGCAACGCCCAATATTGGTCTGCTGACCGACGTCATCTGCTGCCCAGGCGGTGATTTCTGTTCGTTGGCCAATGCCAAGTCGATCCCTGTTGCTCAAGCGATTCAAGAGCGCTTTGATGATCTGGATTATCTATTTGATCTGGGTGAAATCGACGTCAATATGTCGGGCTGTATCAATGCCTGCGGTCATCACCACATTGGCAATATCGGTGTACTGGGCGTGGATAAAAACAATGCCGAGTACTATCAGATCACGCTGGGCGGTCGCCAGGGCGTTGATGCCAAAGTGGGTAAAGTGATCGGCCCATCATTCGCGCAAGAAGAAATGCCGGACGTGATGAGCAAGATTATTGAAGTGTTTGTGGCGAACCGCGAAGGCGACGAACGCTTTATTGAGGTCTTCGATCGGATTGGCGCCGAGCCATTCAAAGCCAAAGTCTACGAAGGCAAGCCAATTCGCAAGGAGAAAGCCGATGCTTGAGCAAGCAAATAGCGCAGCGGCCAAAGTAATTGTCGGTCGTGAAGTGGTTGAAAACCGCTGGGTGCGGGTAGTCGCCAACGAAGCAGGGGAGGTATCTCTCCCTGAGCAAGGCGCAGTGCTGGTTCCGTACCAATACTGGCTAGCCAACCGTGACGTACTGGCTGGTCGTGAAGTGGCGGTGTGTTTTGCGCCGACCGATGAGCCTGAGTCTTTGCCGGTGGATGCTAATACTTTCAGCATGATCGCCTGCGAATTTCCGGCCTTTACGGATGGGCGTGGTTTCTCAATCGGCCGCTTGCTGCGTGAGCGCTATGGTTTTACCGGCGAATTGCGCGCGGTGGGCGATGTCTTTAAAGATACGCTGAACTATCTGGCCCGCTGCGGCTTTACCGCCTTTGAAGTTCGCGCAGATAAAGATATCCATGAAGCGGTAAAAGGGATTGATGACTTCACCGAGTTCTACCAAAGCAGCGTGGCGCAGCCAGCGCCACTGTTTCTGCGCCGCGCCACTGCTTAAATTGTCTTAGTTCTAGTCTTAACACAGCCCGCGTCAGCGGGCTGTGGTGTTTCTAGGCGGGGTTTTCGCTGCTTTTGCGCTGGTGCTGCGGTATTGTTGGGCGTGGGGGCTGATATGTTTTTCTTGGCTTGGCGCGATTTTCTTCTTGGTTCGCTTCTTTGCAAATCAATCGCTTATCGACTTGTTGGTGCTTTTTCGTTGGGTTGGTGTTGACGTGTTTCCGA
>NZ_JTLG01000031.1:0-18211 GCF_000799095.1 Chitinibacter sp. ZOR0017
AGAAGACTCGAACTTCCACACCCTTGCGGGCGCTAGGACCTGAACCTAGTGCGTCTACCAATTCCGCCACCTGGGCGCTTCAATCAGCAGCTTCGTTAACGTTTGTTTTCGTTGCTGCAGCAGAGAGGGGCGTATAATATGAAGCCCACGACAACCTGTCAATCACTTTTTGAGAAAAAAATTCGCCTAATGGATAGTAAAAAACCGAGTAAAAGCAAAACCCATCCAAAAATGAATGGCTTACGAGCCAGCGATCCTTTTTTGGCGCGAGAAAAAACGCGCTATGAATTTCCCCTTCCTTCCCGTGAATTCCTGCTGCAATTATTAACCGAGCGCGGAGCGCCGATGTACGCCGATGAATTGGCGGCCCAGCTGGGGATTCTGGAAGACGAACAATACGCATTCGAACGCCGTTTGCAGGCCATGGCCCGCGAGGGGCAACTATTAGTAAACCGCAAGGGTGCTTTGTGCCTGCCAGAAAAACTCGACCTGATTGCCGGTAAGGTGCAGGGCCATCCGGATGGCTTTGGTTTCCTGCTGCGCGATGATGGCGGCGATGATCTGTTTCTGGGCCCGAAAGAAATGGACAAAGTGCTGCACGGTGATCGTGTGCTGGTGCGCCCGATTGGCGTCGATCGGCGCGGCCGCCCTGAAGGCAGTATTGCCGAAGTACTCGAACACGTGAATCAGCGGCTGGTGGGCCGGCTGCATAATGAGCGCGGTGTGTTTTTTGTTACCGCTGAAGACAAGCGCATTAGCCGCGATATTTTGCTGGAAGCCAAAAACACCGGTGGCGCCCAAGCTGGGCAAGTGGTGATGGTCGATTTGCTAACCCAGCCATCGCGCTATTCGCAGCCGGTGGGCAAAGTAGTGGAAGTGCTGGGCAATTATGACGACCCGGGCATGGAAATTGAAATCGCGCTGCGCAAACACAATTTGCCGCACGTGTTCTCGCCCGAAGCCGAAGTGCAAGCGGCCAAAACGCCGCTGAAAGTGAAAAAGAAAGACTGGAAACCCGAGCAAGGCGTAGAGCGCGTGGATTTGCGTGAGCTACCGCTGGTGACCATCGATGGTGAAACCGCCAAAGACTTTGATGATGCGGTGTTTGCCGAGAAAAAAGGCAAAGGCTGGCGGCTGGTGGTGGCGATTGCCGATGTAAGCCATTATGTGCGTCCGGGCGATGCACTGGATCTCACCGCGATCGAGCGCGGTAATTCGGTGTATTTCCCCCGTCGGGTGATCCCGATGCTGCCCGAAGCCTTGTCCAACGGCATCTGCTCGCTGAACCCGGATGTTGAGCGGCTGTGTATGGTCTGCGATATGCGGGTGAGCGCCACCGGTGAAATCAAGAAATACGAGTTTTATCCGGCCGTGATGTTGTCCAAGGCGCGCCTCACCTATACCCGGGTATGGGATATGCTGGAAAACCCCAAAGGGGAAGACGCGCGGGCCAATACCCACCTGTTGCCGCATCTGAAAACCCTGTATTCGCTGTTTAAAGTGTTTCAGGCGGCGCGCCAGGTACGTGGCGCCATTGATTTTGAAACCCAGGAAACCGAAATGCGGTTTGATGAGCTGGGCAAAATCAAAGCCATCGTGCCGGTGGTGCGCAACGATGCGCACAAACTGATCGAAGAATGCATGTTGGCCGCTAATGTCTGCGCGGCCGATTATTTGCTGAAAAACGAACATCCGTGCCTGTATCGCGTGCACGAAGGCCCAACGCCAGAAAAACTGCGCAATCTGCGCGAATATCTGCGCACGATGGGCCTAAGCCTCGGCGGCGGTGATGAGCCAGGGGCGCAGGATTATGCGCAAGTGCTCAATGCGATTAAAGAGCGCGAAGACGCGCCTTTATTGCAGACCATGTTGCTACGCAGCTTGCAGCAGGCGGTGTATTCGCCGGATAACGCTGGCCACTTTGGCTTGAGCTACGAAGCCTATACGCACTTCACGTCGCCAATTCGCCGTTACCCCGATTTGCTGGTGCATCGCGCCATCAAAGCGATTTTGGCGAAAAAGAAATACAAACCGGCTAGCAAGTGGGAGCAGCTGGGCGCGCAATGCTCGATGACCGAGCGCCGCGCCGATGAAGCCAGCCGCGATGTCCAAAACTGGCTGAAGTGCTATTACATGCAAGACAAGATCGGTGCCGAATTTATGGGCTCGGTGTCGGCAGTGACCAGCTTTGGCATGTTTGTTTTGCTCGATGAGCTGTATGTCGAAGGGCTGGTGCATGTGTCTGAGCTGGGGGTGGATTATTTCCACTTTGATGAGCAGCGCAAAGAGCTGAAAGGCGAGCGCAGCGGCCAGCTATTCCGGATGACCGATCGGGTGAAAGTGCGCGTGGTGCGGGTTGATCTGGAAACCAGCAAAATTGATTTTGCGCTGGTCGATGATGAAGGCCGCTTGGTCGGTAGTGGCGGCAATAAAGCCGGCAAAACGGCTAAAGTTGGCGCTAGCTCGGGCAAAACCGCGCCCAAGGCTGCGGGCTCAGCCGCCGTTGGCAGTAAATCGGGAGCCAAGGCCAGCGGCCGTCGCCGTGCCGAGGCAAGCTCGGTTGAAGTAGCCCCCGCCGAAGTAGCGCCGCTTGAATCTACTCGCCGCACCAAAAAAGCGGCGGCCCCTAGTGCCGCCCGCACGCGGGCCTCGGTTACCGAAAGCCGTCTGAGCGGCGTGAGCGCCAAGCCGTTTTTTGATGATGCCGAAGCAGCCGCTTGGCAAGCTGATGAGCCGCCAGCGCGTAATCCCTACGCGCCTCGGAGTGGGCGTGGCCGCAGCAGCGCCGCTGCACCTGCCACACCCGCTGCGAAGCGCAAAAAGCCGGGCACGGCGACCCAGCGTCGCCGCGCCGCTGCCGAGCAGGCCGCGCAGGGTGTACCTGCCGCGCCTAAACGTCGCCGTCGCTAGGCCGCAGCAGGCAAGAGAAAGGGGGGGCGCACTGCTGAGCGGTGGCGCCCCATTCAGCCGGCAAGCAACGTGAAAATTCAGCGTTGGTTCAGCCGGACTAATGTGCAATAGTTCAAGACATTAGCCAATTGGCCTGGGCCGGCGGTTTGAGATTTACCGCATAGCCCCGACCTGTTGGTCATGCTCTTTTTTAGGAAATACCATGTTTATCGTTGATCGTTCGGCGGCCATTATCCGCCCCAAACAAGCGTTTTTAGATTGGCTCAATGCTTTGCCCGGCAATGATGTGGTGCTCACGCTGGAAGAAATCCGTTCTGACTGTACGGTGATTCTGGTGCCGGAAGCGGAAGAGCCGGAAGACGCCATCGCCTTTATTGATGACATTGCCGATCAGCTGTTTGCGCAAGAGCTGGCCAGCTGGGTGCAGGACGAAAGCCTGTGGCCGGCCAAGCGCAATCTGAAGCTGTTTTGGGATTGGTTCGATGTGGAAATCCACTTGGGCGTGATGGATGCGGTGGCCGAAGAAATTCACAATACGCCGACCGATCACAACTACCACTAAAAGGATACCCTGTATGCGTATGTCGCTGATTGCAAGTTCAATCGCAGTATTGCTGGCAATACCCCTGGTGGTGAATGCCGCCGATGAGCCACGCTTTAATGTGGTGAATCTGGAAGCTTCGGCCAGTCAGCAAGTGAGCAATGATCTGGCCCACGCGGTGCTGTTTGTGGAACTCAGCGACAATGATCCGAGCAAGCTGGCGGATAAAATCAACCAGACCATCCTCGCCGCGCAAAAAACGCTCAAGCAATATCCAAGCGTGCAATCGGCGGGAACCGGCTATAGCAGCTATCCGCTGTATAACAGCAAAAACCAGCCGCAAGGCTGGCGCAGCCGCGGTGAGCTGCGGATCAATTCCAAAGACTTTACCGCGCTATCCCAGCTGATTGCTGCGCTGCAAAAACCGCAAAGCACCGGTATAGCGCTGCAACTGGCGGATATCCGCTACGAAGTGTCTGAGCAAAGCCGCAAGCAGGTGGAAGACCAGCTGATTGGCGAGGGCTTAAAGGCATTTCGCGAGCGGGCGAGCCTGATTCAGCGCGGGATGAGTGGCAGTGGCTGGAAAGCGATCAATCTGAATGTTCAGACGCAAACCAATAGCCCGCCACCACGGCCGATGTACCGCATGGCGCCTGCGATGATGGAAGCCGCCGCGGCCCCAGCGCCGGCCCCGGTTGATGCAGGTGAAAGCCGGCTGTTTGTGACGGTGAACGGCAGCATTCAGATCGGCGACTAAACATGTTGCCGCTGCCTTTGCAGATTAACCCCGTATCCCGCTGGGAGCGGGGTTTTTTATGTCTGCAATTTGGCTTGGCCTTGCTGGCGGTGGGCTTGCTTGTGCCGCAGCACTGGGCTTTTGCCTTGCTCGGCTTGCCGGTAGTGGGCGCTTGGCGCTGGTATTGGCGCCGCCCTTGGCAGGTGGATGCAGTAGTCGAAGTACGCGCCTCAGCTGACGGATTATTTGAGATCAACTATCGCGACGGGCGGCAAGTGGTGTGGGCGCTACAACAGCATTGGAGCGCTGGTGGGATATTGCTGCTGGTGTGGCAGCCTGAAAAACGCTGGCAGCGCACCGCTACTTTAATCATCTGGCCCGATAGCGCGGCACCGATGGCCTTGCGCGAATGGCGAATTTACTTGCGTTGGCAGCATGCTGTGGCGGCTTTGCCGCAGTTGCCGCTCGACCAGGATAGCAAGACTTGAATTTGGCTTTTTTTGCGCTAGAAGTAGTTTTTTTATGTTTAAGATCAAGTAGATATTTTTAATTTCATATTTGTGCTGCTCTGCATCACTGACTAGGCTGTTTAGGAAGATGACAGCCATAGGAGGGGGCGATGCGCACATGGACAATGTTGGCCTGCGGAATGGGCCTAGCTTCTACTTTATCCGTTGCAGGTGTATTTGATATTACAGCGACGATTCATGGTAAATCGAGTTCAATCAGCCTCGATTCGGCGGATGATTCGATCAATATTCTAGAAACACCATCGATCCGCTCGTTTTTTGCCGGTTATCAGGGGACGGAAGTGGTGTCGGCCGAGATTAATTTTCGCGGCGTGCCGATCAAGATGGCCTACCCAACTGCCAATAGCACCAAGCTGGTGCTGGAAGTGCCTAGCATTAATCTCAATCAGAGCTTTATCGGCGCGACGCGGGATGAAAGCGAAAAAATGATGGGCGACTTCATCAAAAAGAACCCGCAATTTCTCGAAGCCTTTTTAAAAACCAGCGTCAAACTCTCGCCAGTTGATCCGGTTGCCGGCAATCCCAATAGCTTGATGAGCCGGGCGGTAACACAAGATAGTCAGGCCATGTGGCTGGGCTCGGGCGCGCGCAGTGGGGGCACTGGCAGCAGCAATACCTTTGGCCTGGGCGTAGTGTACGGGCATTTTGTTAGTGATGCGGTGGGGGCAGCCAAAAGCATGAGTAGTGATGGATTTACCCTGCCGCTGACTTACTCGCGGCAATTTGATGAGGCCAATCATGAGCTCTTGGTGAATATCCCCTTGGGCTACACCACGGTGGATGGCTCGACAGCCTATGATGCCAGCCTGAGTGCCGTGTACCGCTATCCGGTGCAGCCCAACTGGGTGGTGGCGGTGTCCGGTGGGGCACGGATCACCGGCTCTAAAGATCTGGCCGGTGGTGGTTGGATGACTTCGCTGGGTTTAAGCTCGAATTACACTTGGCAAGGCGAGGGCTGGTCGCTCTCGCTAGGCAATATGGTGGGCTACTACAAAGTGATGCGGGTGAAGTACGACAACACCACTATCAGCCCTGATGTGGCCAATACCGTGTTTCGCAATGGCCTGTTGTTCTCGTGGGATACGCCCTGGTCCTTGCTGGATACGCCGCTCACCATCGAAGCGTTTGTGATTGATACTCGCTACACCGGTACCGAGCTCTTTAGTAATTATCAGGATGAAATCGGCATTACCTTTGGCACCAAGCGCAGCCTCAGTGCACGCGAAGCCGATTTGCGCGCGGGCTTTAGCTACATCACTGGCGAGCATTTGAATGGCTTTAAAGCCAACTTTGGGGCCTGGTTTTAATCGCGCTAAGCCGCAGCACACCGCCGCCACTGCGGCGGTTTTTTATTGCCCCACCGTGCCTCCATATTGCCGCGCGAGTTCAGCAAAAATGGGCAGGCTAAGGCAGACCCAGCCAAATAATGTGAGCCACAGCCATACGTGGCGGCGTTGCCAGCTCCACAACAGCGCCAAGCTCGCTAAGGCAGAAGCTGCCAGTGGGATGAGCTGCAGCAATAGCGAAGCCAATGTAAACCAGCCGGGTAGGCCGGGCATCATATGCCCGACCCCGATTACAAACAGCAAGAAAAAATGCACCAGATAGCTCATACCCAGCCCCAGCAGGGTGAGGAGCCATTGCCAGTGGCTGGCCAGTACTGCTTGGCGTTGCCAGTGTGAACGCGGCGGGGCTGTTGGGCTGTGGTCCTGATTAATGGATTGGCTCAGCTTCACACTTCGCTTTCGGGTAGGCTGCTGGCCAGCGCCTGCAGGGTGCTAAACATCGTTTGTAATTGCGGCGGAATGCTCTCGCGCCCTTTGAGCTCGGCAGCTTCAGCGATTTCCAGCGCCATGCCGGGTTTACTGTGATAGCGCAGCGCTCGGCTAATGATGTCTTCGTCACTCATGGGTTGCTGTGACTGTAGCGCGAGGGCGGCCGCGTGTTGCGGCGACATGGGCTCACGTAGCGGCTGGCCCGCGGCGCGGTAAATGTCGGCAAAGCCGTGCTCCCAGAAAAAATGCTCGATATCACGGCTGGGCAAGAGGGTGATGTGCTGGCTTTCCTCACGGCCGCGCAAGAGCTTTTGCGCCCGCTGCCAGTATTTCAGCCCCGCATCGTCACCATCACAGAGCACATGCCAGTGTATGCCCAGCTGATCGGCAAACTTGATCAGTGGCGCCAGCCCCGCTTGGGCAAATTCCACGCAGCGGATGCCCTCCAGCGGGAAATTCACCCCGCAAATGCGGGCTAATTCGGGGATTAGCCAGAATTCGGTTTCGCCCTCCACTAGTAGCCACACGCGGGCAAACATGCTGCTGCTGCGATTGCTACGAATATGAAACGCCACTTTGCGCGCATCGGCCATCGACAGCGCGGCCTCCCCCAGCTGATACACATGCACCGAATGGGCTTTGCGCACTAGCCGCCTGAGTGCTTGCTGCGGAAAGCTGGCCAGCAAGTCGCCATGATTGGTGGTGATGATTTTTTGCAGCGGCAGCTGCTCGATCAGCCCCCATAGCAAACCCAGCTGAATCGGGTGTAAATGCGTTTCCGGGTCTTCCATCACCATAATGGGCTGCGCTTCGTGGCTGAGGGCATCTTCGCCACGCGCATGCAGCAGCGCACCGATCAGCATCAGCAGCGCCATGCGGCGCAGATTCGAGCCCGAGCGCTGGGCGATTTCCAGCAGATTATCTTCATCGCGAAAATTGAGAGGGGCGTTGGCAATTTGCTCGGCCAGGCGCTGATTGGGGTTGCTCTCGCGCGCGAGCAGATTGGTGTTTTCGCTCAGCAGCTGCTGCATGGCGGCCAGCCCCTGGCGTAATTCCTGCGGATGCAGCTGATGCGGTAGCGTCAGTATCCGCTCGAAGACTTGCCGCACCGCGTCGCTCGCCGGGAGGGTGAGCTGGCTGTCTTGCGGCCGGCTGGCCAGCCGCGGGTGTTCCAGCCAGTCGGTGAGCTGCATATCGCGAAAGCGCAACACCGGATGCAGGCGGATCAGGGTATCGGCCAGCTGATCGGTCGCGGGGTGCTCGATTTCGCTGCCGTCGGGGTGAATAAAACTACGCCGCGCGCGGATTTCATGATGGCCAAAGCGCTCGGCGCTAAAGCGCAGCGCCAACATCGGCTCATGGGCATCTTCACTGCCATCTTCGGGGTTGCGCCAGCTATGCCAGCACAGTGGCGCAAATTCATCCCCGGGGGTATTGCCCTGAAAGTACAGTGTGATATTGAGTCGCCGGGCAATACTGGCCCGGGTATTGTGCACACGGTGAAAGTCTTCGTGGCTAAACAGGGTCTCCACCGGTTGTGGCGTGGTCAGACAGCGGCACAGCGCCACAATCAGGCTGGTTTTGCCCCAGTTGTTTTCGCCAAAGAGTGCGGTGGCGGCTGCATCCAGATGCAGATCAATCTGGCTAATGCCGCGAAAATTGGTCACTTGCAGTCGGGTCAGTTGCATGATGTGCACAGGCCAACAAGATGGCTCAGTCTAACAAATCTACCCGTGCTTGCGCAGCTTGCGACACCGAGATGGCGCTGCTGTTGTCAGAATGAAGTCAGCCCCGATTCTGGGCTAAAATAGCCGGCTGAACGGCAAGGAAACCCCATGACTGCGCGTCTCAATCTGTTTCAGTCCAACCGGCTGGAAAACCTGTTTGAACTTATGCTGGCCCTGATCGAGGTGCCGCTGACGGATCCGCTGGCCAATGAAAAAATCATCGTCTCCAGCAAGGGGATGGAGCGCTGGCTGCGCTTTGCGCTGGCGCGGCGCACCGGCATTTGCGCCGGGGTGGATTTTGCCTTGCCGGCCGGTTTTGTCTGGCAACTTTTGCAGCAGGCCTTGCCGGGGCTACCGAAAGATTCTCCCTATGGCTCGGCGGCGCTGGCCTGGCGGCTGTTCGAGATTTTGCCTCGCTCGGCGGCGCGCGCGCAAAGCCCGATCGTGGCGGCCTATTTGCAGGAAGGCGATGAGCGCCGGCGCATGGCACTGGCCGGCAAACTGGCCGATGTGTTTGATCAGTATCTGGTGTTTCGCCGCGACTGGATCGCCGAGTGGGAAGCCGGCCGGCTGGTGGGTAACTTGGGGGCCGATGAAGCCTGGCAGGCCGCCTTGTGGCGCGAAGCGCATCAGGCCATCCAGCAGGGCTCGCTGGCGCAGGCCGGCTTGGGCGCGCCAGTGCCGCACCGGGCCGAGATGTTTGTGCAGCTGTTTGCCCGCTGGGCGCACGAGGCGCCGCAACATTTACCCGAACGGCTCACCGTGTTTGGTCTGGCGAGCATGCCGCCCGCTTATATCGATGTGCTGGGCGCGCTGGCCGAGCATATCGATGTGAATCTATTTTTGCTTAACCCTTGTCGCGAAGACTGGGGCGCGATTGTGAGCCCGCAAGCGCAGGCGCGGCAGCAATTGGCCCGGCCGCAAGAAAGCCTCTATCTGGATGTTGGCCATCCGCTGCTGGCCAGTATGGGCAAGGCCGGGCGTGATTTTTATCGCGCAGTGACCGAGGCTTTTCCGTGGACCATGGGCGGCGATGGGCCGCTGTTTCTTGATCCGGCGGCGGATCTTGCCAGCCCAAGTCTGCTGCAGCAATTGCAATCCGATATTCTCAATCTGCGGCAGCGCGGCGATGCGCCGGGCGCTGTGAGCCGCTATGTGGTGCCGGCGCAAGATCGCTCGCTGAGTTTTCATAGCTGCCACAGCCCGATGCGCGAAGTGGAAGTACTGCACGATCAGATTTGCCACTGGCTCGCGGCCGATCCAACGCTGCTGGCGGCCGATATTGCCGTGCTGCTGCCTGATCTGGGGCCGTATGCGCCGCTGATCGAGGCGGTGTTTGGTGGCGCGGCGGCGGCGGGTGCGCCGGCGCTGCCATTTAATATTGCTGATCTGACAACCGCGCAAGAATGCCCGGCGATCGCCGTGTTTTTGCAGCTCTTTAATCTGCCGGCCAGCCGCTGCACCGCCGATGAAGTCTTTGGCCTCTTGGAAAACCCGCAGCTGGCGGCGCGTTTTGGCATTAGCGCGGATGAACTGGCGACGCTGCAACACTGGATTAGTAGCGCCGGCATCCGCTGGGGGCTGGATGCCGCCCACCGTGCCGAAGTGCTGGCCGCGGCCCCGGGGCTGGCGGAGCTGGGGGCGGCCAATACCTGGCAAGCCGGGCTCGATAGCCTGATTTTGGGCGCAGCACTGCCGCAAGCGCAGGCGGGCGAGGCCTTGCCGCTGTGGCAAGGGCTGGCGCCGTGGGATGATCTGGAAGGCTCGCAAGTGGTCTTGCTGGCCAAGCTGCAGGCGGTGATCAGCGCGCTGGCGAGCTGGCGGCAGCGGCTGCAGCCGGCGCGCACCTTGGCCGAGTGGAGCACGGAGGCACTGCAACTACTGGAGGCGTTTTTCCTTTTCGACCCGTATCAGGATGCCGAGCGCCTGCTCTTGCAAGCCATTCGCAGCACGCTGGCGGCGCTGGCGGAAGAGGCCGCCTTGGCCGAGCTCAATACCAGCGTCTCGCGGCTGGTGGTACTCGATTGGCTGACTCATCGCTTTGATACCAGCAGCCGGGGCTCGGGCTTTGTGTCGCGTGGGGTGACTTTTTGCACCATGGTGCCGATGCGCGGGCTGCCGTTCCGGCGCATTGCCGTGCTGGGGCTGAATGAAAGCGATTTTCCGCGCAATCCGCCTCAGGCCGGCTTTGATTTGATCGCGCAAAACCCGCGGCTGGGCGATCGTTCGCGCCGGCTGGATGACCGCTATCTGTTCTTAGAAATCCTGCTCGCGGCGCGCGACGGTTTGTATTTATCGTGGGTGGGGCGCGGGGTGCGTGATAACGAGGCTTATCCGCCATCGGTGCTGGTGGCCGATGTGCTGGATGTCGTCCGCCAAGGCTTTGCCGCCAGTAGCGATGACGATGGTAGCGCCTTGCTTGCGCAGATTTATACGGAGTATCCGCTGCAAGTCTTTAGCCCACAAAGCTTTCAGCCCGATACCCCGGTGCAGTCGTTTAATCCGCTGTGGGGTGATGCCGCGCGGCGCCTGCTGCAAGGCCCGAGCGAGCTGGCGACGGGCACAGGTGATGCCGTCGTGGCGCCCGTACTGGCCGGTACCGAAGAAATCCCGCCGCTACCCACCTTAACGCTGGGCCTGTTGGCTGAATGCCTGAGCAAGCCCGCCACCTTTTTCCTGCGCTACCGCGCGCAGCTGAATCTGGATGAAGCTGCCGGCGCGCTGCCGGAAGACGAGCCATTTGATCTACGCGATTTTGCCGACCGGCTGGTGCGCGAGCGCACCTTGCAATATGGCCCGGCAGCGGCCGACCTGTTGGCCGCGCAAGGGCAGGTGCCGCTGGGCACGCCCGGGCGCTTGTTGCTAGCGCGCGAAATCGAAGCCGCCGATGCTTTGCGCCAGGCGCTACCGAGCTATCGCGGCGAGGCGGCCGAACAGGTGCTGAGTGAATGGCTGGCGCTCAGCCACGCGGGCCAGAGCTACCCGCTGGCCGTCACGTTGGATCGGCTGTATCCGGCCGGGCAGCTGATTGAGCGCAGCAAGGTTTTTCCGCGCGAGGTATTGCGCTTTTGGTTGCGCCATTTGGCCTATTGCGCGCTGGGCGGTACGGCGCCAACACGGGTATTGGCGCCGGAGGAAGTCTGGTGTTTTGCGCCGCTGAGTGCCGTAGCGGCGCTGAGTGAGCTCAATATCGTGCTGGCCTTTGTGCTGGCGCATTGGCAGCGCCCGCAAGCCTGGTTTAGCAAAACTGCGCTGCAATGGCAGGCGGCCGAGCCGGAGCAGCGTTGGGATGTCCTGAGCAAAAGCTGGTACGACAGCTTTGATAAGCTGGGTGAATACGCCGACCCGGCTATTCAATTGCTGTGGCCGGAAGATCCGCTGGCCGAGGAGAGCCCATGGCGGGATGAATTTGCCGACTGGAGCGAGCGATTGTTGGCGCCGCTTTTCGCCCACCTGAGCCGCAGTAGCTTGCGCGCCGATCTGGCCCGCCAGGCCGCTACGCCGGAGGCACTATGAAGCCGAACGAGCCTATCCACACGCAGCCGGATTTATTCGGGCCGGATTTATCCAGTAACGCCAACCCCACCGAGACTACCGCCATGCCTGAGCTGAGCGCCGCCGCGACTGCTGCTACTGCCGCTGAAGCAGAGCCTACCCACGAGTCTGCCGAGCTGCCGCCAGTCCACCAGTCAGCTGCCTTGCAGCTGGCCCCACTGGCCGTGCATACCGTGCCGCTGGGTGGGCGGAATCTGATCGAGGCCTCGGCCGGCACTGGCAAGACTTTTAATATCACCGGCCTGTATGCGCGGCTGGTGCTGGGGGCACATGCCGGCGCAGAGGGGGCTGGCGCCGCACCGCAGTTTGATCTCAGCCGGGCCTTGCTGCCCGAGCAGATCTTAGTGGTGACCTTTACCAAGGCCGCCACCGCCGAGCTGAAAGACCGCATCCGCACTCGGCTGGCGCAGCTGGCGCAAACGCTGCAAGACGAAAGCCCCGTTTTGCTCAATGGCGAGCCCGAGCCATTTTGCGCCACGCTGTGGGCGCAGATTGTGGCGCAGGGCGTGGCGGTGAAACCGCTGCTGGATCAGCTGCGGTTGGCGCTGGCTACGCTTGATCAGGCGGCGATTTCAACCATTCACAGTTTTTGTCAGCGCCTGCTGACCGAGCAAGCGTTTGAGGCCGGCTTTGATTTTGATCGTGAGATGATTAGCGATGAATCAGAGGTATTGGCCCAGATTGCCCGAGATTTCTGGCGTAGCGAGGTATACCCTGCTGATCCCATCTGGGTGAATTATCTGGCGCAAGTGTCGGTAGGGCGCACCAAAGGCCTGGGGGTGGATGCGCTGGCGCGTATGGCCCACCGCTGGGCGGGGCTGGATGAAGCCCGGCTGGATCCATTGCCCGCTTGCCCCGAGCTGGGGCAAGTGGCCGCACGCTGGCAGCAGGCGGTCGCGGCCTGCGCTCAGCTGTGGGCACCGGCGCGGCTGGTGCCGGCGCTAACTATTTTGCACACGCAAGGGCTGCTCAAGAAAAACAAACTGGCTTTTCTGGCCGAAGCCGGCTGGCCTGCGCGCATCGAGGCCTATTTTGCCGCGCCCAATGGGCCGCTGCCGGCCGAGCTGAAAGCCTTGGCGCAGACGGCCTTGACCGATGCGGTGCTGAAAAAACACCAAGACAGCGTGCCGCACGATGCGTTTTTTGCTGCGGTAGAGGCGCTGATCGATACCCGCACGACGCTGGAGCAAGATCTAGCGCTGTATCTGGCGCACTGGTTACTGGGCTTTGGCCGCTATGTGCGTCGCGAGCTGGCGCTGCGCAAGTCCGCGGCGGGGCAAATGTCGTTTGATGACAGCCTGAATCTCTTGGCCAGCGCCTTGCAGGACGAGCGCCGCCGCGCGCATCTGGTGGCCAAGGTGCGGCAGAAATACCGCGCCGCGCTGGTGGATGAATTTCAAGATACCGACCCGACCCAGTTTTGCATTCTGGATACGCTGTTTGGCGCGCCGCAGGCGGCGGATACGTGCGAACAGGTTGGAGCGGGCGGGGAAAGCAGCGCGCCGCCATTCTTCATGGTGGGCGATCCCAAGCAGGCGATTTACGCCTTTCGTGGCGCCGATGTGTATGCCTATCTGCAGGCACGGCAAGCGGCGACGGGTCGCTATTCGATCGATACCAATTTTCGCTCGGATGCCGCGATTATCGCCTTTATCAACCGGCTGTTTGCGCCGGCTGATGCTTTTGTCGAGGCGCAAATTCAGCACCCGGAGATCAAGGCCAAGCACAGCGGGCCATCTAAATTACAGATCGCCGATCAGCGGCAGCCGGTGCATGCCTTTGTGTATCCGGCGCCCAAGGCCGATGCCGCCCGCCAGCTGATTGTGCAGGGGGTAACGCAGGAAATTGTGCAGCTCTTGCAGCGCGCGGCGGCCGGGCAGGCCACCCTGGGCGAGCGGCCGCTAGCGCCGGGGGATATTGCGATTTTGGTCAGCAGCCACCGCGATGCCGAACAGCTGCGTCGCGCCTTGCTGCGCGCCGGTGTGCCCTCGGTGACGCAGGTGCGCGAAAGCGTGTTTGCCGCGCCCGAGGCGCAGGGGCTGCTGGCTTTGCTGCTGGCGATTAATGAGCCGGCCAATCCGGCCTTGCTGCGCCGCGCGCTGGTTAGCCCGGTGGTGGGCCTGAGTGTGGCGCAACTGATTGCGCTGCAAGCGGATGAAGCGGCGTGGCTGGCGCAGATCGAGCAGCTACAAACCCTGCGCGATGAATGGCGCAAAGCCGGGTTTATGGCGATGTTCCGCCGCTGGCTGGTGCACAGCGGCACGCCAGCGCGCTTGCTCGGTTTTGCCGATGGCGAGCGCCGGCTGACTAATTTGCTGCACGTGGCCGAGCTGATTCAGCATGAAGCCCGCGCGCGCCCCAGCCCAGCCTTGTTGCTGGCCTGGCTGGATCGGCAGATTGCCGAGCCGGATGGGCAGGCGGAAAACCAGCAAATGCGGCTGGAAAGCGATGCCGAGCGGGTAAAGATTGTGACCATTCATGCCTCCAAAGGGCTGGAATACCCGGTGGTGATTTGCCCTTTGCTGTGGCGCGGGCCGGGCGAGCTCAGCCGCGATGGCCAGCTCTTGCAATATCACACCGCCAGCGGCGAAGCACGCACCCTCTTGCACGGCAGCCCCGAAGCGCGGCAGGCCGCGGTCGAGCAAGCGCGGCTGGAGGGCTATGCCGAGCAGCTGCGGCTCTTGTATGTGGCGCTGACTCGCGCCAAGCATCGGCTGTATCTGGCCTACCCGAGCTTTACCGAAAAACTGCATTTTGCCTCCAAGCCCGCGCTGAATAATGCGGCGCTGGCGCAGGTGCTGCGGGTTCAGGGCGCCACGCTGCACAGCAAAATCGGCGAGTGGAGCGCCAGCGAGCTGGCCGGCGCGCTGCAGGCTCTGGGGCCGGTGAGTATCAGCGATCTGAGCGAATTGCCGCAGCAGGCCCGCTATCAGCCGCCGGCGGCGCAGCAACCCACGTTGGCGGTGGCGCAGCTGCCGCCGCGCCCGTGGGCAGCGCCGTGGCGGCTGGTGAGTTTCTCGTCGCTGTCGCGCGGAGTGGCGCGGCATGGCAGCAGCGAGCAGGCCGAACACGCCGCAGATCATGATCGTGATGTCTTGCCCACGCTGAGCACCGAGCGGCTGGGGCCGCTGCGCTTTCGCTTTACCCGCGGCGCCGATGCCGGCACCGCGCTGCACGGCATGTTTGAACACTGGGATTTCACCCAGCCCGAGCGGCAGCAATGGTGGCCGGTGATCGCGCAGCAATTGCAGCAAGCCGGCTTGCTGCCATCAGCTGATAGCAGCAGCCCTGCGGATGCGGATGTACCCGAGGAGGGTATGCTCTCCGAGCTTGCAGATTGGCTGGGTGAAGTGCTAGATACCCCAATAGGGGTAGGCGATGGGCCGCGCTTTACGCTGGCCAGCCTGAGCCGGCGACAGCGGCTGAACGAATGGCCATTTTTGCTGTATTGCCCCACGCTGGATTTGCGGCGCTTTTGCGCGGTGCTGGCCGAGCCGCAATATGACGTGCCAGCGGCGTTTATCGCCGCCAGCCAGCGGCTAAAGCCCGAGCAGATCGAGGCGTATTTAAATGGCGTGATCGACTTGGTGGCCGTTCATGCGGGGCGCTATTACATCATCGATTACAAATCCAACCATCTGGGCGCCAGCTGGGATGACTATCAGCCCGCCCGGCTGACCGAGGCGATGGCCGATGCGCATTACTATCTGCAATACCTGCTGTATGCGGTGGCCTGGCATCGCTATTTGCGCCAGCGCTTGGGCGCGGCGTATGACTATCAGCGTGATTTTGGTGGCGTGATGTATTTATTTATTCGGGGTATGCACCCAGAAGCGAAAGAGGCCGGTATTTGGCAGCATAAACCCCCGGTGGGTTTAATTGAGGCGCTGGATGCCGTACTGGGAGCGCAACATGATTAATTCACCACAAACCGAATTGACCGCCCCGGCCGGGTTAGCGCCAGTTGAGCCCGCCGTGGCCGAGCCAGCCCGCACTGCATCGCTTAGCGGCGCGAGCGCTGCCAGCGGCAGTGCCTATGGTCAGGCGCTGGTGGCGCTGCTGCGCAAAACCTGCCCCAGCGCGCCGCCTGATTTACTGGGTTTGGCACTGCAGGCCGCCAGCGCCAGCGAGCGCGGCGATGTCTGCGTCAGCATTCCGCCCGGCAGTGATCTGGCTGCCTGGCGCGCCAGCGGTGCGGTGGGGGCGCCGGGTGAATTTTGCCCGCTGATTGCCGAAGCGGGCCGCCTGTATCTGGCGCGCTATCACGCCTACGAAGCCGAGCTGGCGGCGCGGCTAACCGCGCTGTGTGCGCGCGAACTCGCTCCGCCCGCAGGGCTGGCCGCGCAACTCACCCAGCTCTTTGGCCCGGCTGGCAAAGAGCTGGATTGGCAGCGCGTGGCTGCCACGGCGGCGCAATGCAAGGCACTGATGGTGATCAGCGGCGGGCCGGGCACCGGCAAAACCACCACCTTGGTCAAACTACTGGCGCTGTTTCAAGCCGGCGCGCTGCAAACCGCGGGCACGCCGCTGAATATCCGGCTGGCGGCGCCCACCGGCAAGGCGGCCAACCGTATGCAGGAAGCCATTCGCAATGCCCGCAGCCAGCTGACTGATCAGCTCGCGCCCGAGGTGCTGGCCGCGCTGCCGACCGAAGCCAGCACGCTGCATCGGCTGTTGGGTAGCCGGCCCGATTCGGTGCGCTTTGTGCATCATGCCGGCCACCCGCTGGCGCTGGATGTGCTGGTGGTGGATGAAGCCTCGATGGTCGATCTGGCGCTGATGAGTAAACTGCTGGCCGCCTTGCCCAGCCATGCGCGGCTGGTGCTGTTAGGCGATAAAGACCAGCTCGCCTCGGTGGAGGCGGGCGCGGTGCTGGGTGATTTGTGTAGCGATGTCGGGCTATCCCCCGCGTTTGCCGCGCAGCTCAGTGCGCTCACCGGCCAGCCGGTGCAGCCCGAGTTTTCGCCCAGCCAGCTTGGCGATCATGTGATTACCTTGGTGAAAAGTTATCGCTTTTCCGGCCAGATTGGCCAGCTGGCCCGCGCGATTAATCAGGAACAAATCCGCGTGGTGTTTGAATTATTACAGCCCAACGCCATGAGCCCGGCCGCGCTGCCAGCCAGCCTGAACGCGGATCAGCCGCCAGAGCTCGCTTGGTTGGCGGCCGACCCGGCCAGCAGCGGCTTGCCCGAACTATTAGCCCCGCTGTGGGCGGCGTATCAGCCTTATCTCGCCGCCGTGGCCGACTATGCCAGCACGCAGACCACCGCCGCCTTGGCCGGCGCGGGTTTGCCCAGCGCGGCGCCGGTGTTTGCCGCCTTTGACGCCTTTCGGGTCTTAAGCCCGCTGCGCCGTGGCGCGGCCAGTGTCGAGCAGGTAAATGCCTTGCTGGAGCAGCAGCTTGCCCGCCGTGGCCACAAGCTGCCCGAGCAGCAATGGTATGCCGGCCGGCCCGTGCTGATCCCGCAAAATCTGTACGAGCTGGGCTTATTTAATGGCGATATTGGCCTCACGCTGCCCGATGCCAGCGGCAAGCTGTGGGTGCATTTTTTGCAGGCCGATGGCAGCACCCGCTGCGTGTCACCGGCGCGGCTGGCCAATGTGGAAACTGCCTTTGCCATGACGGTGCACAAATCGCAGGGCTCGGAATTTGCCCATGTGCTCTTGCTGCTGCCCGCCGGCGAAGCGGGCGCTGGGCAGCTCTTAAGCCGCGAGCTGGTCTACACCGCCATCACCCGCGCCAAAACCCGCGTGACGCTGTGGGGCGACGAGCGCAGCGTGCGCCAGGCGGTGGCGCGCAAAGTGGAGCGCCAGTCGGGGCTGGCGCAGCGCTTATTGCGCTAAGCGTTACACTACGAGGTGGTCATCGGCATCAAAGACCCAGCCCGCCTCGTAGCACACCTCAAAGAGATGACCATCCAGATCGCGAAAATAGCCTGCCACTCCCCAGTCCGTGGTGGTGGCAGGCTTCACAATCTCGGCCCCGCACGCGGCCGCCGCCGCGAGCACGGTGCTGACTTCGGCGGCCGAATGCGCAATATAAACGAGGGCAAAGCCGGCAAATCCGGTGTGGCTTTGCACCGGTGCTAGGCAATCTTTAGCCAGCTCTGCCCGATCGAGCAAACCCAACACCACGCCACCCAGATCAATTTTCACAAAGCCCGCATGGCTCGTCGGCGCCTTGGGCCAGCCCAGCGCTGCGTAAAATGCACTGGCGCGCGCCAGATCATTTACACCGAGCAAAATCAGGTTGAGGCGAGGGCGCATGGTGGTTCCGTGGGGTGAAAGTAGAGCGATTGTTGATGTGGGAGCGATGGAGCGTCAAGGTGGATTGTATTCCCTGCAGGAGCAGGTTGAGCATGGCCTGCTACGCAGGCGGTAAACCGGCGGTTTCGCCCGCCGGACGAGCAAGGGGCAGTCTTGCCTTGCCCCTTGCA
>NZ_JTLG01000031.1:18244-18795 GCF_000799095.1 Chitinibacter sp. ZOR0017
ATCGTGCTAACCACGGCAGGGGTATATTCACCAAACCAAAGCCTCGCTACGCCTTCAGCGCAATACTTCCGCCAGTATTTGCCGCGCTGGTGAAGTTGGGGCTTGGTTTCCCGTGTAGCGAAAACCGCAGCTAGGAGGGAGACAAACGGCCTTTTGTTTGGCTCACGACGCAGCAAGGGCAGCGCGGAGCGCTTTGAGCCCGGGGCGCCTTTGGGGTGAAGGGGTATTTGGCGAAGCAAATACCCTTTCCCGTCTGCGCGGCGGAACGCGCATTGAAAACAGCGCGCCAACGGCGCTAAAAATTGGCAAAACAAGAGAAGCCAGTGCCGCGGCGCATAGCCGCCAAACCAAGGTGAATGTGATGTTGCGGCAATGCATAGCCTGCTGGCGCAGGCGGTAAACCGGCGGTTTCGCCCGCCAGACGAGCAAGGGGCGGGTCTTGCTCCGCCCCTTGCATCCCCCGCGCGCCCGATCGCCGCGAAACCCCGTCCGTCCAGCGCTCGGCAAGGCGATGCGGAAACTCGCGTTGCGCTAGCGTCGCAACGCTCAAA
>NZ_JTLG01000032.1:0-36106 GCF_000799095.1 Chitinibacter sp. ZOR0017
ACCGTCCTCAGTTCTACTTCCGTACTACGGACGTAACTGGCGCGATTTCTCTGCCAGAAGGCACTGAAATGGTTATGCCAGGTGACAACGTATCGATCACTGTGACGCTGATCGCCCCGATCGCGATGGAGCAAGGTCTGCGCTTTGCGATTCGTGAAGGTGGCCGTACCGTTGGTGCCGGCGTTGTAGCTAAGATCATCGAATAAGGATTTGGATATGCAAAACCAAAAAATCCGTATCCGCCTGAAAGCGTTTGACTACTCTCTGATCGACCGCTCTGCGCAAGAGATCGTTGAGACTGCAAAACGCACTGGCGCTGTGGTGAAAGGTCCGGTTCCTTTGCCAACTAAAATCGAGCGTTTTGATGTGCTGCGTTCGCCGCACGTTTACAAAACTTCTCGTGACCAGTTCGAAATTCGCACTCACCTGCGCATGATGGATATCGTTGACCCAACAGATAAAACTGTTGATGCGTTGATGAAGCTGGACTTGCCAGCTGGTGTAGATGTAGAAATCAAACTGAACTAATCCTTATTGGCGGGCATATAAGTGCTTGCCGTATAAGGATTTAGTGTGGTAGTATCGCGGACTTGCCATCAGGTGGTGGCAAGTCCGTTTATTTTTTAATGGTCATAGCCAGTCAATCGTAACTGGCCCTTGATAAAGGGAATAACTATGAGCTTAGGTCTTGTAGGTCGCAAAGTCGGCATGACCCGCATTTTTGCTGAGGACGGCGTGTCTGTTCCAGTGACTGTGCTGGAAATGGCTGCAAACCGCGTCACGCAAATTAAAACCGAAGAAGTGGATGGCTATTCAGCTGTTCAAGTTACTTTCGGCGCTAAGAAAGCTGGTCGTGTAAATAAAGCTGAAGCAGGTCATTTTGCTAAAGCTGGTGTAGAAGCTGGTGAAGCTCTGGTTGAGTTTCGTCTGGCGGCTGACAAAATCGCGGATCTGAAAGCCGGCGATACTCTGTCAGTTGAGTTGTTTAGTGTAGGTCAGATTGTTGATGTAACTGGCACCACCCAAGGCAAGGGTTTTGCTGGTCCAATCAAACGTCACCACTTTAGCTCTAATCGTGAATCACACGGTAACTCGGTTTCGCACCGTTCGCCTGGTTCGATTGGTATGGCGCAGGATCCTGGTCGTGTATTCCCAGGTAAGCGTATGGCCGGTCAGTTGGGTAATGTGAAGCGTACCGTGCAAAATCTGGAAGTTGTACGTGTTGATGTAGAGCGTCAACTGCTGTTGGTTAAGGGCGGTGTGCCAGGTTCTAAAGGCAATCAAGTCATTGTCCGTCCAGGCGTGAAGGTGGGTGCGTAATGGAACTGAAATCTGTAAATCTGAAAGGTGAAGCTCAGGCAGCAGTTGCAGGTTCGGATGCACTGTTCGGTCGCGAGTTTAGCGAAGCTCTGGTGCACCAGGTTGTAACTGCGTATTTCGCAAATGCACGCAGTGGCAATCGTGCGCAGAAAGATCGCACTGATGTAAAACACTCAACCAAAAAGCCTTGGCGTCAAAAAGGTACGGGCCGTGCTCGTGCTGGTATGTCGTCTTCTCCGCTGTGGCGTGGTGGTGGTCGTGCGTTCCCAAATAGCCCTGATGAGAATTTCTCTCAAAAAGTAAACCGCAAGATGTACCGTGCCGGTATTGCGACGATTTTCTCGCAATTGGTGCGCGAAGAGCGTCTGCTGGTGGTTGATTCTTTTGATGTTGAAACTCCAAAAACTAAGGCTTTTGCTCAGAAGCTAGCTGATCTGCAGCTGGATAACGTGCTGATTATCACCAAAGAACTGAGTGAAAATCTGTACCTTGCTTCGCGCAATCTGCCGCATGTTTTGGTACTTGAGCCATCGCAAGCTGATCCAGTTAGCCTGGTTCGCTTTAAAAAAGTAGTGCTGACTCGTGATGCGCTGCAGGCTCTTGAGGAGATGTTTGCATGATCAAAATCGCCGAAAATCGCCTGTTGCAAGTAATTCTTGCTCCAGTTGTATCGGAAAAAAGCACTATGCTGGCTGAAAAAGCTGAGCAAGTTGTTTTCCGTGTTGCAACTGATGCAACTAAGGCTGAAATTAAAGCTGCAGTTGAATTGCTGTTCAAAGTAAAAGTGGACGCAGTTACAACTGTTAATGTGAAGGGTAAAACCAAACGCTTTGGCCGCACAGCTGGTCGTCGTAAAGACTGGAAAAAAGCGTATGTTAGCCTTGTGGCGGGTCAAGAAATTGATCTGGCTGCTGCGCAATAAGGAGTCTGAATAATGGCTTTGGTTAAAGTAAAACCTACCTCTCCAGGTCGCCGCGCAGTAGTTAAGGTTGTTAACGAAGATCTGCACAAAGGCGCGCCTTACGCACCTTTGCTGGTGAAAAAATCAAAAACTGGTGGTCGTAACAATAACGGTCATATCACTACACGCCATATCGGTGGTGGTCACAAGCAGCACTACCGCTTGATCGACTTCCGTCGCAATAAAGATGGCATCGTAGCGAAAGTTGAACGTATTGAATACGATCCAAACCGCACTGCGCATATTGCATTGCTGTGCTATGCAGATGGCGAACGCCGCTACATCATTGCCCCTAAAGGCTTGGTGGTTGGTGCTACTGTAGTATCGGGTTCAGAAGCACCGATCAAATCAGGTAACACTCTGCCTATCCGCAATATTCCAGTGGGTTCAACTATCCATTGCATCGAATTGCAACCTGGTAAAGGCGCGCAATTGGCTCGCTCAGCTGGCGCTGCTGTACAGTTGCTGGCTCGTGAAGGTGCTTACGCGCAATTGCGTCTGCGCTCAGGTGAGATCCGTAAGGTGCACGTTGATTGCCGCGCAACGATCGGTGAAGTGGGTAATGCAGAGCATTCTTTGCGTTCATACGGTAAGGCTGGTGCTAAGCGCTGGTTGGGTATTCGTCCAACTGTTCGTGGTACTGCGATGAACCCGGTTGATCACCCGCACGGTGGTGGTGAGGGTCGTACTGGTGAAGGTCGTGTGCCAGTTAGCCCATGGGGTCAACCTACTAAAGGCTATCGTACTCGTCGTAACAAGCGTACGGACAACATGATTGTTCGTCGTCGTTTCGCGAACAAGGGGTAATGAATAATGGCTCGTTCCGTTAAAAAAGGTCCATTCGTTGATCTGCATCTGCTGAAAAAAGTAGAAGCAGTCCGTGCCAATAACGACAAACGTCCAGTGAAAACTTGGTCTCGTCGTTCTACCATCCTGCCAGACTTCGTTGGTTTGACCATCGCTGTGCACAACGGTAAACAGCACGTTCCAGTCTATGTGAATGAAAACATGGTAGGCCATAAGTTGGGTGAGTTCGCGCTGACCCGTACTTTCAAAGGCCATGCCGCGGACAAAAAATCTAAGCGATAAGGTGAAGACATGCAAGTATCTGCTGTACTAAGCAACACTCGCCTCTCGGCTCAGAAAGCACGTCTTGTCGCAGACTTGGTTCGTGGCAAGCCCGTAGAGCAGGCGCTGAATATTCTGACTTTCTGCCCGAAAAAAGGCGCTGTTCTTATCAAGAAAGTGCTTGAATCGGCAATTGCCAATGCTGAGCACAATGAAGGTGCGGATATCGACACCCTCAAAGTGAAAACAATCTATGTAGACAAAGGTCCTTCGCTGAAACGTTTTGCTGCTCGTGCTAAAGGCCGCGGCAATCGTATCGAGAAGCAAACTTGTCACATTACACTCACTGTTGGCGATTAAGGAGCTACTGATGGGTCAGAAAATTCATCCAACAGGCTTCCGTCTGCCTGTTACTAAAAACTGGTCTTCTCGTTGGTACGCCAACAGCAGCAGTTTTGCCAAGATGTTGAATGAAGACATCGAGGTGCGCGATTTCTTGAAAAAGAAATTGGCCGGTGCTGCTGTTAGCCGTGTAGTGATTGAGCGCCCAGCTAAGAACGCGAAAGTGACCATCTACTCAGCTCGTCCGGGCGTAGTGATTGGTAAAAAAGGTGAAGATATCGAGCAGCTGAAAGCTCAGCTGCAAAAGATCTTGAACGTGCCAGTGCATGTGAACATTGAAGAAGTTCGCAAGCCAGAGATTGATGCGCAAATCATTGCTGACAGCATCACTTCTCAGCTCGAAAAACGTGTGATGTTCCGCCGTGCGATGAAACGTGCGATGCAGAATGCAATGCGTTTGGGTGCGCAAGGTATCAAGATCATGTCTTCAGGTCGTCTGAATGGTATCGAGATCGCTCGTACTGAGTGGTATCGTGAAGGTCGCGTGCCTTTGCATACTCTGCGTGCCGATATCGACTACGCAACTTCTGAAGCAAAAACGACCTACGGTATCATCGGTGTGAAAGTTTGGGTTTACAAGGGTGAAGTTAAGCCAGGCGAAAAATTCGCGGCTGAACCTGTAGAAACCCAAAAGAAACCACGTAAGGGGCCACGAAATGCTGCAGCCAACTAGACTTAAATTCCGTAAGGTCCAGAAAGGCCGTAACACTGGTATCGCGACTCGTGGTAACACAGTAGCTTTCGGTGAGTTTGGTCTGAAGGCAACTAGCCGTGGTCGTTTGACTGCGCGTCAGATTGAATCTGCTCGTCGTGCAATCACCCGTTATATCAAGCGTGGTGGTCGCGTTTGGATTCGTGTATTCCCTGACAAGCCGATTTCAACTAAGCCTGCCGAAGTGCGTATGGGTGGGGGGAAAGGTTCTCCTGACTATTACGTAGCTGAGATTCAGCCAGGTAAAGTACTGTACGAATTGAACGGTGTATCTGAAGAAGTGGCTCGTGAAGCGTTCCGCTTGGCTTCTGCCAAGTTGCCATTTGCAGTTACATTCGTTTCTCGCCAAGTGGGGCAATAAATGAAAGCTAGTGAACTGCAACAGAAGACTGTCGAAGAGCTGAAAGCTGAATTGACGTCACTGCTGAAGGCTAAGTTTAGTCTGCGCATGCAGCATGCGACTGGCCAATTGGCAAAAACCAGTGAACTGAAACGCGTGCGTAAAGATATTGCGCGTGTATTGACTGTTCTGTCACAGAAGGCGGCATAAGCATGAGCGAAACTAAACTCAAACGTACGCTGACCGGTCGTGTTGTTAGCAATAAGATGGACAAAACAGTAACCGTATTGGTAGAGCGCCTGGTGCGTCACCCGCTGTACGGCAAAATGGTTCGTCAATCTAAAAAATACCACGCTCACGATGAGCTAAACCAATACGGCGAAGGTGATGTGGTAACAATCGAAGAGGGTCGTCCTCTGTCTAAGACTAAGTCTTGGGTGGTTACGGCTCTGGTCGAAAAAGCACGCGTTATTTAATTTATTGAAAAATAACGCTTAGTGCTTGTGCGGGCATTCTAACTTGTGTAGAATGCCCGTTTTCCTTGCGAGTCAGAAATTTGACTCGTGTTTTCCCTTCGGGATCCAAAACTGGCCGCTATTGGCTCGGCTCGACCGGGCACCTGGTTATTCGGGCGATTAGGCGGATTAAGTTGGAGGCTTTTAAATGATTCAAATGCAATCCAAGCTTGAGGTTGCTGACAATACTGGTGCACGCACAGTGATGTGTATCAAAGTATTGGGCGGCTCAAAGCGTCGTTACGCATCTATCGGTGACATCATCAAGGTGAGCATCAAGGATGCGGCTCCACGTGGTCGTGTGAAAAAGGGCGATGTTTACAACGCCGTTGTTGTTCGCACTGCTAAAGGCGTTCGCCGTGCAGATGGCGCACTCATCAAATTTGATGGCAATGCAGCTGTATTGTTGAACAACAAACTCGAGCCAATCGGCACACGTATCTTCGGGCCAGTGACACGCGAATTGCGTAGCGAGCGCTTTATGAAGATTGTTTCCCTGGCTCCAGAAGTGCTGTAAGGAGTAGGGTAATGAATAAGATTCGTAAAGGCGACGAAGTCGTTGTTCTGACCGGTAAAGATAAAGGTAAGCGTGGTGTTGTTGTCCGTGCTCTGCCTGCTTCTGATCGTGTTGTGGTAGAGGGTGTTAACGTAGTTAAGAAGCACCAAAAGCCAAACCCAATGCGCGGTGTTCAGGGTGGTATCGTTGAGCTGACTATGCCAGTTCACGTATCTAATGTAGCTATTTTCAATGCTAAAACTGGCAAAGCAGATCGCGTTGGCTTCAAGATTGAAGACGGCAAGAAAGTGCGCGTGTTCAAGTCTAGCGGCGAAGTAGTTGGCGCGTAAGGGGATGGCAATGGCACGTTTTCAAGAAATCTACGAAAGCAAAATTGTTCCTGAATTGATTAAGCAATTCGGTTACAAGTCAGTGATGGAAGTTCCTCGTATCGAAAAGATCACCGTAAACATGGGTGTAGGCGAGGCAGTTGCTGATAAGAAAGTAATGGAATTCGCAGTTGGCGATATGCAAAAAATCACCGGCCAAAAGGCTGTAGTGACTAAAGCTAAAAAATCAATTGCTGGCTTCAAAATTCGTGATGGCTATCCAGTAGGTTGTAAAGTAACTCTGCGTCGTGAGCGTATGTACGAGTTCTTGGATCGTCTGGTTACTGTGGCTCTGCCACGTGTACGTGACTTCCGTGGTGTTGGTGGCAAATCATTTGATGGTCGTGGCAATTTCAACATGGGTGTGAAAGAGCAGATCATTTTCCCAGAGATCGAATACGACAAGATCGATGCTCTGCGCGGTATGAATATCACCATTACTACTACGGCTAAAACTGACGAAGAAGCGCGCGCTCTGCTCGCTGCCTTCAAGTTCCCGTTCAAGAATTGAGGCGATCATGGCTAAACTTGCACTGATTAATCGTGAAGCCAAGCGTGAAGCTGCGGTTGCTAAATTCGCAGCCAAGCGTGAAAAGCTTCTGGCAATTATTAACGACAGCAAGGTGAGTGAGGAAGAGCAATTCCAAGCCCGCCTGAAATTGCAGCAACTGCCACGGAATTCTTCGCCAGTTCGTCTGCGTAATCGTTGTCAATTGACTGGCCGTGCCCGCGGTGTATTCCGTAAGTTCGGTCTGGGTCGTAGCAAACTGCGTGATCTTGCTTTCAAAGGCGAGATTCCAGGTCTTGTTAAAGCTAGCTGGTAATAGGAGAACTAAAACATGGCAATGCATGATCCTATCGCCGATATGCTGACTCGTATCCGTAACGCTCAGCGTGCAGAAAAAGCTTCGGTGGTAATGCCTTCTTCAAAACTGAAAGTGGCTATCGCTAAAGTACTCCACGAAGAAGGTTATGTTGAATCTTTCGTTGTTACTGGTGACGTTAAGCCGGTACTGACTATTGAGCTGAAATACTACGCAGGTCGCCCAGTTATTGAGCGTCTTGACCGTGTGTCTAAGCCTGGTCTGCGCGACTACCGTGGTAGCGGCGATATTCCTAGCGTAATGAATGGTCTTGGTGTGGCAATCTTGTCTACTTCCAAGGGTGTGATGACCGACCGCAAAGCACGTGCCAATGGTATTGGCGGCGAGTTGCTGTGCATCGTTGCTTGATGAGGTGTCACAATGTCTCGCGTAGCTAAGAATCCAGTAGCAATTCCGGCCGGCGTTGAAGTTAAAGTCGACGCTGGTCAAATCGTAGTTAAAGGCCCGCAAGGTACTTTGGCTCAACCGGTGGTGGCTGATGTTGCTGTCGAAGTTAAAGACGGTAACGTGACATTTGCTGCTAATGGCAATAGCAAATTTGCCCGTTCAATGTCAGGCACATTGCGCGCACTGGTTAACAACATGGTAAATGGTGTTAACAAAGGCTTTGAGCGCAAACTGACGTTGGTTGGTGTTGGTTATCGTGCGCAAGCACAAGGTGATGTACTGAACCTGTCATTGGGTTTCTCTCACCCTGTTGCGCATCCAATGCCAGCTGGCATCAAATGTGAAACCCCTTCTCAGACTGAAATCATTCTGAAGGGTGCCGATAAACAACTTCTCGGTCAAGTCGCTGCTGAAATCCGCGCTTATCGTTCGCCAGAGCCTTACAAAGGCAAGGGTGTTCGTTACTCGGACGAAGTTGTGGTGATTAAAGAAACCAAGAAGAAGTAATCGAGGCTGAATCATGGATAAGAATCAAAGCAGACTCCGTCGCGCACGTAAAACCCGTGCCAAAATTGCGGAGCTTAAAGTTGCACGTTTGTCTGTTCATCGCACGAATAGCCATATCTATGCACAAATCTTCGATGCAACTGGTAGCCAAGTATTGGCATCAGCTAGCACCGTTGAGGCTGCAGTGCGTGGTGAAGTGAAGAATGGCGGCAACGTTGCAAGTGCGGTTGCAGTTGGCAAGCTGATCGCTGAAAAAGCAAAAGCTGCTGGCGTGCAAAACGTAGCTTTCGATCGCTCAGGTTTCAAATACCACGGCCGTGTAAAAGCACTGGCTGATGCGGCTCGTGAAGCTGGCCTCGTCTTCTAATTGAGTTTGGAGTTTAAATATGGCTAAGAACGAAATTGAAGATCGTCAGGACGGCCTTCGTGAGAAGATGGTAAGCGTAAATCGCGTTACCAAAGTCGTTAAAGGCGGTCGTATTCTTGGTTTTGCAGCGTTGACTGTAGTCGGTGACGGCGATGGTGGCGTTGGTATGGGTAAAGGCAAGTCAAAAGAAGTGCCGGTAGCCGTACAAAAAGCGATGGAAGAAGCCCGTCGCAAAATGATCAAAGTAAATCTGCGCAATGGTACAGTGCAGCACACAGTGTTCGGTAAACACGGTGCGACTACTGTATTCTTGCAGCCAGCCCCAGAAGGTACCGGTATTATTGCTGGTGGTCCTATGCGTGCTGTATTTGAAGTAATGGGTATTCATAACATTACTGCTAAATGCCACGGCTCGACCAACCCATACAATATCGTTCGTGCGACTCTGGATGGTTTGTCTAAGCTGCATACGCCAGCTGAGATCGCTGCTAAGCGTGGTAAATCCGTAGAAGAAATTCTCGGGGGTGCACAATGAGCGACGTGAAAACTGTTAAAGTAACTCTGGTTAAAAGCCTGATTGGCCGTCTGGAGTCACATAAAGCGTGTGCGCGTGGTCTGGGCTTGCGTAAAACTAACAGCTCGTCTGTAGTTGTTGATACGCCTGAAAACCGCGGCATGATCAATAAGATCAGCTATCTGCTGAAGGTGGAGGGTTAATCATGGAACTCAATAACCTGAACCCAGGCGTTGGCGCTAAACACGCTCCAAAACGCGTTGGTCGTGGTATTGGCTCTGGCTTGGGTAAGACTGCAGGTCGTGGTCACAAAGGTCAGAAGTCTCGTTCTGGTGGTTTCCATAAAGTGGGTTTTGAAGGCGGTCAAATGCCTCTGCAGCGTCGTCTGCCAAAACGCGGCTTTAAATCACTGGCTCAAGGCAAAAATGCTGAAGTTACTCTGGCTGAACTGCAAGCTCTGCCGATCAATGAGATCGATATGCTGAGCCTGGTTCAAGCTGGTCTGATTTCTCAGCACGCAATCAGCTGCAAAGTGATCCTCTCTGGTGAAATTAGCCGCGCTGTAACGCTGAAAGGTGTTGCTGCGACTAAAGGCGCCAAAGCTGCGATCGAAGCTGCTGGTGGTTCTGTAGCAGAGTAATTTTTAAAGGTTTAGGCAGAACGTGGCAAATCCCGCTATTGCTGGATCAGCAAGTAAATTTGCTGATCTCAAAAAGAGAATCTGGTTTGTAGTTGGTGCACTGATTGTATATCGCATCGGTGCTCATATCCCGGTACCTGGGATCAATCCTGTTGAACTAGCTAACTTGTTCCAGTCTTCACAGACTGGCCTGTTGAATATGTTCAATATGTTCTCTGGTGGTGCTTTGTCACGCTTCACCGTGTTTGCGATTGGTATCATGCCGTATATTTCGGCCTCGATTATCATTCAGCTGGCGGGTGAAGTTCTGCCTAACTTGAAGCAGTTGAAGAAAGAGGGTGAGGCTGGTCGTCGCAAGATTACTCAGTACACCCGCTACTTTACCGTTCTCTTGGCGAGCGCTCAGAGTTTCGGTATTGCGATGATGCTGTATCGCCAGCCTAATTTAGTGGTGCTGGATCAATGGCTTTTTGTTGCTGTGACCATGGTTAGCTTGGTAACTGGCACGATGTTCCTGATGTGGCTGGGTGAGCAAATCACTGAGCGTGGCCTTGGGAATGGTATTTCGATCATTATTTGTGCAGGTATTGCCGCTGGTGTGCCTGGTGCAATTGGGAAAACACTTGAGCTGACTAGCCAAGGTTCCCTGCCTATCTTGTTGGTGTTATTCCTTTTTGTTGGTGTGGTGCTCCTTACTGCGGCGGTGGTATTTGTTGAGCGTGGCCAACGCAAAGTGCCAGTGCAATATGCCAAACGCCAAGTTGGTAATCGCCTGATGCAAGCGCAGAGCTCGCATCTGCCGTTGAAGCTCAACATGGCTGGCGTAATTCCACCCATTTTTGCGTCATCAATTATTCTATTCCCAGCCACTGTTTTGTCTTGGACTGGTAATAGCGAACATTTCTATTGGCTGAAGTCGATCGGTGATAAGTTGCATCCTGGTCAGCCGCTGTATGTACTGCTCTATGCTGCTGCGATTATTTTCTTCTGCTTTTTCTACACTGCGCTGGTGTTTAACCCACGTGAAACGGCAGAAAACCTGAAGAAAAGTGGTGCCATGATTCCTGGTTATCGCCCAGGTGATCACACAGCGAAGTACATTGAAAAACTGATCATGAAATTGACTCTGATTGGTGCCGTGTACATCACTGTAGTATGTTTGATTCCTGAGTTTTTGATTTTGAAGTGGAATGTTCCATTCTACTTTGGTGGTACTTCGCTGCTGATCTTGGTGGTGGTGACAATGGACTTTATGGCGCAGATGCAGTCATACATTATGTCGCACCAGTATGAGAGTTTGCTGAAAAAGGCAAACTTCAAGAACTAAACGTTGTGCTGTTTTAATTGGGTGCCCAGCTATATGCTGGGCATCTTAACTGACGTGTGGCTATTGTTCGTCTTTCCATAAGTTCTACGGTGTGTTATAGTCGTGGGCTTTACTGGAATTCGATTGCGCTCTGGAATTGGTGCAGTCAGGGACAGTAGGCGCATCGTATTCCAGTCAATGCTTTTGTTGACTGGGATTTTTCTTTGTTCCCAAAGGATAGACCATGAGAGTTCAAGCATCGGTCAAGAAAATCTGCCGTAACTGCAAGATTATTCGCCGCAATCGTATTGTGCGCGTAATCTGCACCGACCCACGGCACAAGCAGCGTCAAGGTTAATTGGTTCGCCAATTTCCTAGACAATAATCCAAGACTTTTTAACCTGGGGTAAGAAGTATGGCCCGTATTGCTGGGGTTAATATCCCTAATCATCAGCATACTGTGATCGGTCTGCAGGCAATCTACGGTATCGGCCAAACTCGCGCTAAAGCGATTTGTGCTGCTACTGCTATTGAGCCTAGCAAGAAAGTTAAAGATCTCAGTGAAGCTGAACTTGACAAACTGCGCGACGAAGTAGGCAAATTCACTGTTGAAGGTGATCTGCGTCGTGAAATCACTATGAGCATCAAGCGTCTGATGGACCTTGGTTGCTATCGTGGCTTCCGCCATCGCAAAGGCCTGCCGGTTCGCGGTCAGCGTACTAAAACTAACGCGCGCACTCGTAAGGGTCCGCGTAAAGCCATCGCTGGCAAGAAGTAATTAAGGACATAAATTATGGCTAAAGCAAACACAGCTCGTGTACGTAAGAAAGTCAAAAAGAGCGTGTCTGAAGGTATCGTGCACGTTCACGCTTCCTTCAACAACACGATCATTACCATCACTGATCGCCAAGGCAATGCTTTATCTTGGGCTACCTCGGGCGGTGCTGGTTTTAAGGGCTCTCGTAAAAGTACACCTTTTGCCGCACAGGTTGCTGCAGAAGCTGCTGGTAAAGTTGCCCAAGAATATGGTGTTAAAAACCTCGAAGTACGCATCAAGGGTCCGGGCCCTGGTCGTGAATCATCAGTGCGCGCTTTGAACGCACTGGGCTTCAAAATTACCAGTATCTCGGATGTGACGCCTGTTCCGCACAACGGCTGCCGTCCTGCGAAAAAGCGTCGTATCTAATTTCGGAGTAAGAAATGGCTCGTTATATTGGACCCAAGTGCAAACTTGCACGCCGCGAAGGCACGGATCTGTTCTTGAAAAGCGCTCGTCGTTCGCTCGACAGCAAGTGCAAGCTGGAACAAGCCCCAGGCCAGCATGGCGCTAAGAAAAATACGCGTCTGTCGGACTACGGCGTACATCTGCGCGAAAAGCAAAAGATCCGTCGCATTTACGGCGTGCTGGAACGTCAGTTCCGTCGCTACTTTGAAGAGGCTGCTCGCCGCAAAGGTTCAACTGGTGAAAACCTGTTGAAGCTGCTGGAAAGCCGTCTGGACAACGTAGTTTATCGTATGGGATACGGCTCTACTCGCGCCGAATCTCGTCAACTGGTTTCCCACAAGTCAATCACCGTTAACGGTAATGTTGTGAACATTCCTTCTTTCCAAGTGAAAGCGGGTGATGTTGTTGCCGTACGTGAAAAAGCTAAGAAGCAAGTACGTATTCAGGAAGCGTTGAGCTTGGCTGAAGGCATTGGCTTCCCGAGCTGGGTACAGGTTGATGCTAAAAAAATGGAAGGCGTGTTCAAAAACATGCCAGAGCGTTCAGATCTGTCTAGCGATATCAATGAATCGCTGGTAGTTGAATTCTACTCCAAGTAATAACCTGAACCAGTTGGCAAGGGATACTGACTTATGCAAATTAACGCAAACGAGTTGCTCAAACCGCGCATTATTGATGTGCAGGCTCTGGCTCAAGCTCACGCTAAGGTCGTTATGGAGCCGTTTGAGCGTGGTTATGGCCATACTCTCGGTAATGCGCTTCGCCGGATTCTTCTTTCTTCAATGGCCGGTTACGCACCGACCGAAGTTAAGATTGACGGTGTAGTTCACGAATATTCCGCATTGGATGGCGTACAGGAAGACGTAGTCGATATCCTGTTGAACCTGAAAGGCGTTGTGCTGAAGCTGCATGGTCGGGATTCTGTCACTCTTACCCTGACTAAAGAGGGTGAGGGTGTCGTCAAGGCTTCCGACATTCAGTTGCCGCATGATGTAGAGGTGATTAACCCTGATCATGTCATTGCGCACCTGTCTGCGGGTGGCAAGCTGAGCATGGAAATCACTGTCGAGAAAGGTCGCGGCTATCAGCCTGCACCTGCTCGTCTGAATAAAGATGAAGGCCGTTCTATCGGTACTATCATCCTGGATGCTTCATTCAGCCCTATCCGCCGCGTGAGCTATCAAGTTGAAAGCGCACGTGTTGAACAGCGTACTGATCTTGACCGTCTGATTATCGACATTGAAACCAATGGCGTAATCGAGCCGGATGAGGCTGTGCGTCAGGCTGCGCGTATGCTGATCGACCAGCTCGGCGTATTTGCTGATCTGGAAGGCACGCAAGAAGAGAAAGTAGTTGAGCCACAAGTCACCATCGATCCGATTCTGCTGCGTCCAGTAGATGATCTCGAGTTGACCGTACGTTCAGCGAACTGCTTGAAAGCGGAAAACATCTATTACATCGGCGATCTGATTCAACGTACCGAAACCGAGTTGCTTAAAGCGCCTAACTTGGGTCGTAAATCGTTGAACGAGATCAAAGAGGTCTTGGCTTCCAAAGGCCTTAGCCTTGGCATGCGCCTTGAAAACTGGCCACCAGCTGGCTTAGATAAGCCTTAAGCTGGTACTAGCAAAGGAATTGACAAATGCGTCATCGTCTTTCTAATCGTAAACTGAATCGCACGTCGAGCCATCGTCTGGCGATGTTGCGCAACTTGGCTAATGCCTTGTTGAAGCACGAAGTAATCAAAACCACTCTGCCAAAAGCGAAAGAACTGCGTCGCGTGGCTGAGCCGCTGATTACTCTGGGTAAAAAACCTTCATTGGCTAACCGCCGTCTGGCATTTGACCGCACTCGTGATCGCGAGATCGTGGTTAAACTGTTCGACGTTCTGGGCCCACGCTATGCTGCACGTAATGGCGGCTATCTGCGTATCCTGAAATGTGGTTTCCGTGTTGGCGACAACGCGCCTATGGCGTATGTTGAGCTGGTTGACCGCCCGGAAGAAGTTGAAGCTGCTGAATAAGTAGTTTCAAAATGAAAAGCCGACCTTTCTAGGTCGGCTTTTTCTTTGTGTGGATTTTATGGCTACCTATGTAATCGGTGATGTACAAGGCTGTTTTGCAGAGTTCAGCCGCCTTCTTGTACTGGTGCGCTTTAATCCGGCAGAAGATCGGCTGATTTTCCTGGGTGATTTAGTCAACCGTGGCCCCGGCTCGCGTGAGGTGTTGGCATGGGCGTATACGCATCGTGACCATGTTGAACTCGTGCTTGGCAATCATGACTTGCATCTGCTGGCGTGTTGGCTTGGTTTCGCGCAGCCTAAAGGCTTGGATACTTTAGCTGAAATGCTTGGTGATCCCGAGTGCGAGAGTTGGTGTGAGTGGCTATTGCAGCAGCCCCTATTACTAAAGCGGCAGGGGTATATGCTCAGCCATGCCGGAATAAATCCTGTTTGGGGTGATACCGAGGCAGGGTATTGGGCTAACTTTGCCCGAGAGCGATATAGTTCTGCTGAACGCAAGCTATGGTTTGCCGCAATGTATGGCAATAAACCACGTCGGTTTGATATCAATGATGACGAGGAAGGCTTATTCCGTTTTACCATTAATAGTTTTACTCGCATGCGTTTTTGCGAGCCGGATGGCAAACTCGATTTTAAATTTAAAGGCGAGTTGGATTCTGCTCCACACAATTTGCAACCTTGGTTTGTGGTGCGAGAACAGTTAGGCAATGCAGCTGCCCCTGTTTTGTTTGGGCATTGGTCCGCGCTTGGTGTGCGCAAAACGCCTGCATATGTGGCCTTGGATAGTGGTTGTGTCTGGGGGGGCGCTTTAACGGCCTTTTGCTTAGAAACTGGTGAGCTCTTTAGCCAAGCTGCTTTGGCTGCGTATCAGCATATTGAAGCATGAAAGCATGATGCTGTTGTTCAATCACATGCTGTAATTCGCCGCTGAGCTCGGCGCGAGTTTTGCCAGTAATGCTGATTGGCGCCAGATAGTAGAGATGAAACACCAGCCCAGAGTGTTTCATCAACGTATGCATCGATTGCTCAAAGCTAATATCGTCGATGTAGGCAGCCAAGTCAGTTTGTTTGCCGTTCAGTGTGTAGTTCAGGTAAAACGGCTGAATGGTGCCTCCAGAATTCATCACAGCTTGAATCAGCGAGCCTTTGAACGGTAACACTTGGCGGCCGTTGCTGGTAGTGCCTTCAGGGAAAAAACTAATGCACTCGCCCGCACGCATTGCTGCACTAATCTGCTCGTTAACTAGTTTGGTGTCTTTGATACGTTGACGATTAATAAAGAATGTGCCTGCGCCTTGGCAGAGTCGGCCAACTAATGGCCAGCCTGCAATTTCAGATTTAGCGACAAAACCTGAGTGAAATTGGCTTTTGAGTGCAAATATATCAAGCCAGGAAATATGATTGCCCGCATAAAGTAGATTGCCGGCCTGGGTGTCGATTTGGCCGTGGATTTCTAATTGCAGATCGAATACTGCAATCAGCTTCAATGACCATTGTTTAATCTTGGTGCCACGTTGCTGATAACTAAGTCGTGGCAAAACAAATGTGACCTGAAACAGGCCGCTCGCAAGGAGTAAGGCCAGCTGCAGGCCACGCTGAAGATATTTCATTGCTGCTCTAATCTAATACCAATTGCCTTACAGTTTAGCGGAATGTGTCATTGCCGTAGAGTTTAGCGGCTAAAGTGTCGCACATGGCGTGCATTCAAGGCATTCATTGGCAGTAGCATGAAAAAGTCTGCTGAGTTGAAGTCTGGATCCCACGCAGGTTCGCCGCACACCATTGCGCCGGCCTTGATATAGCCTTTAATCAAAGGCGGGATTTCGACTTCGATTTGCCCCGCCAACCCGGCTAGTGGCAATGGATGGCGGGGAAAAACTCGCCATTCAATCGGGGCGTAAGATGCAGCTTTAAGTTGGTTGTATAAGCTCGTAGCCCGGTGGCCGCCATCTGAAAGCGGGATGGATGCGCAACCCATCATGTATTGATAGTTGTTTTGCCGCATGTATTGCGACAAGCCTGCCCATAAACGGGCGATGGTAGAGCCCGTGCGGTAGTTAGCATCGACACAGGAACGACCAAATTCAACCAGCTGCGGACGGATGTGTTGTAAACGAGTCAGATCAAATTCGATGTCTGAATAGTAGCTGCCTACTTTTTTGGCTTGATGTGGCGGCAAGATTCGATAGGTGCCCACAACTTCACCGGTTTCATCATTCATGGCGATCAAGTGGTCGCAATAGGCATCGAACAGATCTTCATCAATCCCGAACTCTTTGGTGTTGAGTTTGGCGCCCATTTCATCCGCAAAGATGCGATAACGAAGGGCTTGGGCGGCGCGAATTTGATCTTTCGAAGTGGCCAGGGCAACAGTAATTTTGCCGGTGCGTGAGCTGGTATGGCTGTGCGTGAGGGCGTGGTGCATGAGAAACCTCGTCGTGTGTTTCTCATACGTTATCTGGCGCATATTGCTATGCGGTGAAAATTAAATGATGTTTGAGTTGCGCTTGGCTTACTGCTTAATGCAGGGGTGGCAATTGTGCCTGCAATAACTCGAGTGGATCAACTTCGGTGCTGTCGGCTACGCGATATTTCTCGCTGGCCCATTCGCCTAGATCGATTAATTTGCAGCGCTCACTGCAAAAAGGTCGAAATGGATTGCTCGCAGAGTATTCAGTTTGGGTTTTGCAGATCGGGCAGAGTACTGAGGGCATTACAAGTTGCAATAAGTTAGCGTGAAGTTGAGATCGGTTTCGATGACCTTGGCGCGTTCGCCGCTGGTGGAAGGCACGATGAAGCGTATATTGATCGCATAGCGGTTAGCAGATAGCTCGGGGACTGCCGGTACATCGGTCGGTAAAGAGACTTTCAGCATCTGCACGGTTTTGCCGCCCGACATTTGCTGAAAACAGCCGGCCTTGGCGGTGTAGTGCGTACTCTTGCCTGAGTCACGCAATAGCTTCAAAACGATATCGAGGCCGTTTTTAATTGGTAGCAATGGTGTTAGCCAGCGCTCCAAGTCGGCGCGGCGGCGATCAGCGCTTTGTTTGCGCCAGTAGTGATAAGAGGGCAGGTCAAACTCGCACACGCCACCTGGAATGGACACTCGCTGCTTAATGGCCATTAGCCATTCATTCTCGCGCAGGTATTGGCCAAACTTGCCAGTCATATCCAGTAAATTGGTATGCGTGATTTCAATCTCGCCCAACACTTGCTCAAGGGCATCTTCGGAGATATGCGGATTATTGCGTAGGGCGGCTAGGGCTTGGCGTTGGCGTTCCAGCTCTTGCAGCAGATCTGATTTCAGATCCGCACGGCTGGCCACTTCCATAATCTCAAAAATACCCAGCAAGGCCATGTGGTGATCAAGTGCATCTTCCCGGGCAACCAGCTTGCTAGTGCGCACATACAGCTCTTCAAGGCGCAGCAAGGTGCGAATGCGTTCATTGATCGGGAATTCGTAGCTAATCACGTGATGCTGCCCTTCAAGTTCCACTTTGGGAGGAAAAATGGCAGGGATGGCGCTTGCTGATCTCTGCCAGTATTTTTCGATGAAGCCGGTTTACCTGATACACAATATCAAGCTTAGACCCATTATTGTAAAGCAAGTAATCGCTAAGATGTCCGCGTTCGTCATCACCCAATTGATTATTCATAATCGATACGACAGTTTCGCGGGTTAAAGCTGAGCGTTGCATCACGCGACGTATCCTTAGCTCGGTATCCGCCAGGATGGTCGCTGTTGTATTGCAGTGCGCACGAAAGTTTGGCGTTTCATGCAGCAGCGGCACCATAAAGATGATGTATTCGCTCTCGATCGTGGCGATAGCCTGCAGACAGGCTTGGAGAATGGCCGGTTGAAAAATGGATTCGAGTCTGACTTTGGCGTCGGGATTGCTAAAGACGACATCACGTACCCATGCCCGATTTAATGCGCCATCTTGTGCAATCGCATTTGGGCCAAAAGCCTGCGCAACTTGGGGAATCAGGGGGGAGTTGGCTTGGCTTAATTGATGAGCCTGTGCATCGGCATCGATGACACCGATTCCGAGCTGTTGCCAGATTGCAGCAAAGGTAGATTTGCCAGAGCCGATGCCGCCAGTCAGGCCGATAATTGGCCGCTTAAAGGCCATACAGCAAATGGTTAAGCTCTGGACCAAAGAACAGGGCCAAAATCCCCGCGATGCCTAGGTAGGGGCCGAAGGGTAATGGCTTATTCCAACCGCGGTTTTTGCCAATCACCATCACAATGCCGATTGCTGCTCCGGCCAAGGATGAAAGAAGGATAATCGCTGGCAAGCTACTAGCGCCGAGCCAAGCGCCTAGCGCTGCAAGTAATTTGAAGTCGCCGTAGCCCATGCCTTCCTTGCCGGTGACGAGCTTGAATAGCCAGTATATGCTCCAAAGGCTTAAATAGCCTAATGCAGCGCCATATACTGCCGAGGGTAAGCTGGTAAACAAAGCAAAGCTATTGGCAAGTAGCCCCGCCCAAACTAAGGGTAGGGTTATCGAGTCAGGCAGCAGATAGGTATCAGCATCGATCATGATCAACGCTATCAAAGCCCAAGCAAAAGGCAGCGCGCAGAGTAGCTGCAAGCTAGGGCCAAATTTCCAGGCGAGCAAAGCACTTAAAATGGCGGTGGCCAGCTCAACAGTTGGATAACGAATGCTGATCGCTGCTTTGCAATTTGAGCACTTGCCCTGCAGGACTAACCAGCTGAAGACCGGAATATTCTCGCTGGCCTTGATCTGGTGGCCACATTGTGGGCATTTTGAGCGTGGAACAGCTAAGTTATATTTGCCTAGAGATTTAGGGCTCTCAATCCCAGTTAAGTGCAGTGCACACTCTGACCGGAATTCGTTCTCCATCATGATTGGCAACCGATGAATTACAACATTGAGAAAGCTGCCAATGCACAAGCCAAATAATGCAACGATTAGGATCAATAAAACCAAGATACCCTCAATAACTTAATTGCGTTCAGCCTTAGCCGCCGACAGCTGCGCCCATCTTGAAGATCGGGAGGTACATTGCAATAACCAGCCCACCAATTAATGTCCCTAGAACGACCATGATAATCGGCTCCATCAGGCTGGAGAGCGCTTCTACTGCATTGTCCACTTCCTCTTCATAATAATCTGCCACTTTGCCGAGCATACTGTCGAGAGAGCCTGACTCTTCGCCAATTGAAACCATTTGTAGAACCATATTAGGGAATACATTGGTATTGGTCATTGCCGTGGTCAGGTTGGTGCCAGTGCTCACTTCGGATTGAATTCGTGTGGTAGCCTGTTTGTAGATAATGTTCCCTGCCGCCCCGCCAACCGATTCGAGGGACTCAACTAATGGCACGCCGGCTGCAAACATGGTGGACAATGTACGTGTCCAGCGGGCAATCGTGGCGTTTTTAACGATTTCACCGAATACGGGCAGTTTCAGGAGTAGGCGATCCATAAAGAACTGAACCTTCTCTGATTTTTTCCAGATTTGAAGGAATGCGTAGATGCCCCCGCCCAAGACCCCGAAAATTAACCACCAGTAAGTGACGAAGAAATCCGAAATGGCCATTACTAAAAGTGTAGGACCGGGTAAGTCTGCACCAAAGCTGGAGAATAGTTCTTTGAAGGCGGGGATTACAAAAATCATGATGACCGCCGTGATTACGAAGGCTGCCACGATGACTGCTGTTGGGTAAAACATCGCCGATTTGATTTTCTTTTTAACAGCCAGAATTTTTTCTTTGTAAGTAGCTAAACGTGCTAGCAAGGCATCAAGAATACCGGCCTGTTCGCCAGCCTGTACCAGATTGCAGTACAAGTTATCAAAATAAGATGGATGCTTACGAAAGGCTTGTGTTAGTGACGAGCCTGTCTCAATGTCGGTTTTGATTTCTAGAAGCAATTTGGTAACGGAGGGGTTGCTATGCCCTTTGGCCACGATATCGAATGCGGTAAGCAGCGGGACGCCAGATTTCAACATGGTGGCCAATTGCCGAGTGAACATGGTTATGTCCAAGTCTGTAATTTTGCGCCCTGCACCTAGGCGTACTTTCTTCACGCTAGTGACGTTAATACCTTGGCGGCGTAATGTGCTCTTGACCACGCTCTCCCCGCTGGCGCGCATTTCGCCTTTTACGATTTTATTGGTTCTATCCTTGCCTTCCCAGCGGAAGGTGAATTCTTTCACAGCTGGGCTCTTGCTTCTGGTTGTGGCCATGCTGATCCCCTATTAGGTATTGGTAACGGCCATGACTTCTTCTAGCGAAGTGAGGCCTTGTTTAACTTTACGTAGACCGGCTTCACGCAGGCTAAGAACGCCTTCTTTACGCGCTTGGTCGGCAATATCAATCGCGTTGCCATGGTTCATGATTAAGCGATTGATTTCGTCTGTGATGGGCATGACTTGATAAATGCCCACTCGGCCTTTGTAGCCTGTGTTTTTGCAGATATCGCAGCCAACTGGCCCATACGGCTGCCAGGTGTCGTCGAGGTCAGCTTCTGTGAAGCCTGCATCGAGTAGCGCTTGCTTGGGGATATCGACGTGTTTTTTGCAGCTGCACAGCCGCCTAGCTAAGCGTTGCGCGGTAATCAAAATCACTGATGAAGCGATATTGAAGGGCTGAATGCCCATGTTCAGCATCCGAGTTAGCGTCGTCGGCGCGTCATTGGTGTGAAGGGTTGAAAACACCATGTGGCCGGTTTGGGCGGCTTTAATTGCAATATCTGCAGTTTCAAGGTCGCGAATCTCCCCCACCATGATGATGTCGGGATCTTGACGCAAGAAAGCTTTTAGTGCTGCAGCAAAGGTTAGGCCGGCTTTGTCGTTGACGTTAACCTGGTTGATGCCGGGGAGGTTAATCTCGGCCGGATCTTCAGCAGTCGAGATATTGATATCTGGTTTGTTGAGTAGATTCAGGCAGGTATATAGCGATACGGTTTTGCCCGAACCCGTAGGGCCGGTAACCAGTACCATGCCGTATGGCCGTTGAATCGCATCAAGGATAATGGCCTTCTGGTCCGGATCGTAGCCAAGGGCGTCAATGCCCAGTGTGGCGGAAGATGGATCCAAAATCCGCATTACGATTTTTTCACCGTGCATTGTCGGTAGAGTCGAAACCCGGAAATCAATCGCCCGTGATTTGGACAGAACCAGCTTCATCCGGCCATCTTGCGGAATGCGCTTTTCTGAGATATCCAGTTTGGATATGACTTTAATCCGCGATGAAATTTTCTCTTTGATCGCCAGTGGTGGCTGCGCTACCTCGCGCAGCACCCCATCCACCCGATAGCGGATGCGATAAAACTTTTCAAACGGTTCAAAGTGGATATCTGAAGCGCCGCCGTTAATGGCATCCATCAGGATCTTTTGCAGATATTTAACGACTGGGGCATCGTCAATTTCTTGCCCCATTTGCGCGTCGTTGCTGCTTGGCTCGGGGTCGCCGCCTGCCATTTCAAGGTCGGCTTCGTCAATGACAATGTCTTTGAAGTTGGCGCCTGACGCCTCAATGGTCTTGTTGAGGAGGTTAACAAGTTTATTGTCCTCAACAATGATTGGCTCGACTTGCGAGTTGGTCTGAAAGCGAACCTTTTCAATGGCTTCCAGATTGGTGATGTCAGACAGGCCAATAAACAACTTGGTGCCACGTTTGAACAGGGGCACCAAGCGTTGAGAGCGCATGATGTTGTTGTCCAGTACGCCCTGTGGCAAGTAGCTGGTATCGATGCGATCGAGGTCTAGCAATGGATAGCCGAAGGTTTGCGAAGAAAATTCGGCGATTTCCCGTGCGCTAAGTTTGCGGCTTTGGGTTAATTGTTCGATGAACGAGGTTTTGCTGCTGCTGGCGGCCGACTGCAAAGCTTCGGCGTCGGTTTCGCTGAGACGTCCATGCTGGACGAGCAGACGGGCGAGGCCTGAGATGTGCGGGGTGCTCATGGCAGAAAAATCACTCCAATGCGATCAAGGCTTGATCCGTACGTTGCGGACAAAGCAAGCTCAATATAACCATAATCTTTACAAGTCTAGCAGATGACTTTCGAATGCGTAGCATCTGCATCACATTATGCTAATGAAATGTTGCAGCGTGGCTTGTGAATGGGGTCTGCAGTGTGTGGGGTGTTATTCGCGTTGACGCGGCGCCGTCCGAGTAAGGGTATCTTGCGCTAGGCTTTGTGTAGAAAGACTTCTAGAGCAATACGGGTGCCAATATAGCCTAGTAACAGGCAGGCAAAACCAACGAGCGCCCAGTTGGCGGCAAAGCGTCCGCGCCAGCCTCGCAGATGATGGCCCAGTAATAAAGTTGCAAAAATGATCCACGACAGCAAGCCAAATACGGTTTTGTGATTCCAGCTAAACCATTGCCCGAGTTGCTGGCTGTTCATGATGGCGCCGGCAATCAGCGCCAAGGTCAGGGCGATAAAGCCCGTGTTTAGGGTCGCGAAAAGTAGGCGCTCTAGCGTCAATAGTGGCGGGAGGGTGCGTGCGAGTAGTTTGCTGGTGTGATGATGTAGGGTGCTGTCGGTCATGCGCATCAATACGGCGATCCCGGCGGCGATAAAAATCAAGCTCTGCGCCAGCATTGCCAAAAAGAAGTGCGCCTGAGAGAGTGGGTTGGCTTGATAGCTGGGGGTGTGGCCTGCAGGCAGTAGTAGCGCCAGCCCGATAAAGCCGGCGGCGAAAGCCATTAAGGGGGGTTCAATGCCGGCGAGCTGGAGGCGTTTTTGTCCGCTGGCATAGATGGCCAGAGCTAGCCAGGCGGTGAGTGATAATGCTTGGGCTGCCCCAAAGGTGGGGGTGGGGCCGGCGATCGCGTGCAATAAGCCTGCGCCGTGGCAAAGTAAGCCTGCGCCGAGTAAGGTCGTTGCGATTGGCGCGCGCAGCAGGGTGCGGCCGGCGAGGCGTAGCTGGCAAAAATGCCAGCCGAGTAGCAGGTAAATGCAGAAAGCCAGCAGTGCAAGCAGAGTCAGCACGGCAATTAGGGTAAAATGGCAAAGAATTAAGTCTAACAGAGTGATTGCCCCTGCGGCAGTAACAGCTCAAGGAATCGTTGCATGTTTGAAAATCTGTCTGGCCGCCTTGGTAGTGTGGTGAAAACCCTGCGGGGGCATTCCCGTCTGACTGACGACAATATCAAGGATGCACTGCGCGAAGTGCGGATGGCTCTGCTGGAGGCCGATGTGGCGCTGCCGGCGGTGAAGCAATTTATCGCTGACGTCAAAGTGCGAGCTGAGGGGCGTGAGGTGGTTGGTAGCCTTACGCCGGGGCAGGCCGTCATCGGTGTGGTGTACGAAGAGCTCACCAAGCTGATGGGGGCGCAGAACGATGCATTGAATCTGGCGGCACAACCACCGGCCGTTATCTTAATGGCGGGTTTGCAGGGGGCGGGTAAAACCACCACCTCGGGCAAGTTGGCCAAGTTACTCAAAGAAACCCAGAAAAAGAAAGTATTGCTGGTATCGACAGACGTCTATCGTCCGGCCGCGATTGAACAGCTAAAAACCCTGGCGCAGCAGCTGGAAGTGGAGTGGTTTCCTTCCGATGTGTCGCAAAAGCCAGTGGATATCGCGCTGGCGGCCATTGACTATGCTAAGCGCCATTTCTTTGATGTGTTGATTGTCGATACGGCCGGTCGTCTGGCAATTGATGAAGCGATGATGCTGGAAATCAAGGCTTTGCATGCCTCGGTGAAGCCAGTGGAAACCTTGTTCGTTGTTGATGCGATGCAAGGGCAGGATGCGGTAAATACCGCGCAGGCATTCAATGAGGCGCTGCCGCTTACAGGGGTAGTGCTCACCAAGATGGATGGTGACTCCCGTGGTGGTGCCGCGCTGTCGGTGCGACATATTACCGGCAAGCCGATTAAATTCCTGGGTACGGGCGAGAAGCTGACCGGCTTGGAGCCTTTCCATCCCGATCGTATGGCCAGTCGTGTGCTGGGCATGGGCGATGTGTTGTCGCTGATCGAAGATGTGCAAGCCAGTGTTGATGAAGCCGAAGCGCTGAAAATGATGAAGAAGGTCAAGTCCGGCAAGGGCTTTGACCTAGAAGACTTCAAGGCGCAAATTCAGCAAATGAAAAAAATGGGCGGGATGTCTGCGTTGCTGGATAAGCTGCCGGGCAATCTGGCCTCGATGGCCGATAGCCAGGTGACCGATAAGGCGGTGGCGCGGATTGAAGGGATTATTAATTCAATGACGCCGCTGGAGCGGCGCAAGCCTGAACTCCTGAAGGCGAGCCGCAAGCGGCGGATTGCAGCGGGGGCGGGGGTATCGGTGCAGGAGGTCAATCGCCTGCTGAAGCAGTTTGAGCAAACTCAGAAGATGATGAAGCAATTCTCGGGTGGCGGCATGATGAAAATGATGCGTGGACTCAAGGGCTTGATGCCGGGGATGTAACTGTGGCGAGCCGATGGCTTGCCGTTGGATGGGCTTGCGATCTGTCGAGTAATCTGGCATGATTGCGAGCTTATTTTTATTTATTCAATGATTGGGTTTTATTATGGTCGTGATTCGTCTTGCTCGTGGTGGCTCAAAAGATCGCCCGTTCTACAATGTTGTGGTGACTGATTCTCGCAACCGCCGCGATGGTCGTTTCATCGAGCGCGTTGGCTTCTACAATCCACAAGCTTCTGGTGCTGCTGAAGAACTGCGCTTTGTTGCTGATCGCCTGAACTACTGGCTGGGCGTGGGCGCGCAACCTACTGACACCGTAGCGCGTCTGATCAAGCAAGCTAAAGTAGCTGCCTGATTTTTCCGTGGTGAAAGATTCTAAAGCCTCGTCGATCGAGGCCCAGCAGGTGCCAGAAGATCTGGTGGTGATGGGCTACATCAGCGGGGCTTTTGGTATTCAAGGCTGGGTAAGTCTAGTGGCTGATACGCAATATGCGGATAGCTTGCTGGATTACAAAACCTGGTGGGTTGGGCGTGATGGCCGTTGGTCAGCTAAAGCCGTCTTGGATGGGCATGTGCAGCCGAAAAAGCTCAATGCGCGTCTGGAGGGGGTGGCAGATCGCGATGCTGCTTTTGCACTCAAGGGGTGCGAAGTGGCGGTGCCACGCAGTGCCATGCCGGCCTTGGCTGCCGATGAGTACTACTGGGCTGATCTGGTGGGCGTACAGGTGGTTAATCAGCAGGGCGAAAGCCTGGGCGTGATCGATCGTTTGTTCGAAACCGGAGCCAATGATGTCATCGTGGTGAAGGCGGATGGGGTTGAGCGCTTGGTTCCCTTTGTGGGGCATGTGGTGCTGAATGTCGATTTGCCGGCTAAAACCATGCTGGTTGACTGGGGGCTGGATTATTAATCCGGTGTGCGGCCATGCAATTTGACGTGGTGACGCTGTTTCCAGAGATGTTTGCGGCGATCACGGCGCACGGGGTTACCCGGCGCGCGGTTGAGCAAAATGCCATTGCGTTGCATACATGCAATCCGCGGGATTTCACCACCGACAACTATCACCGGGTTGATGATCGCCCATTTGGTGGTGGCCCCGGGATGGTGATGCAGCCGGCGCCGCTGGATAAGGCCTTGGGGTATTGCAAGCAGCGCCAGATTCAGAGCGGCTTGCAGCCCTATACCGTCTATATGTCGCCGCAGGGCGCGCCGCTCACGCATGCAAAAGTGGCGCAGCTGGCCGAGAAATCGGCGCTGGTGCTGCTTTGTGGTCGGTATGAGGGTGTTGATGAGCGTGTTTTGCAGGCGCACGTCGACGAAGAAATTTCCGTTGGCGATTATGTGTTGTCGGGGGGCGAATTGCCCGCGATGATTCTGATCGACGCGGTGGCGCGCTTGCTGCCTGGGGTGTTAAACACCGCGGCCAGTGCGGTCGAAGATTCGTTTGTGGATGGGTTGCTGGATTGTCCGCATTACACCCGTCCTGAAGTTTATCGCGATATGGTGGTTCCGGAGGTTTTGCTTTCGGGGAACCATGCCGCAATAAGGCGCTGGCGTTTGAAGCAGTCGCTGGGGCGCACTTGGTTGCGTCGCCCAGATTTGCTGCAAGAGCGCCGGTTATCTAAAGAAGAGGCACGGCTTCTGGCTGAGTTCCAGCGTGAACAATCGGCTGTAGCGCCCGGCGCGGCGTCAGAAGGTACGGTCTCACTAGGAGAAGTAAAATGAACTTGATTCAACAACTCGAGCAAGAAGAAATCGCCCGTCTGGGTAAATCTATCCCTGAATTCGCCCCAGGTGACACCGTTGTGGTCTCTGTGAAAGTGAAAGAGGGTTCACGTGAACGTCTGCAGGCTTATGAAGGCGTGGTGATTGCTAAGCGCAATCGCGGCCTGAACAGCAACTTCATCGTGCGCAAGATTTCTTCTGGCACCGGCGTTGAGCGTACTTTCCAAACTTACTCACCACTGGTGGCTTCGATCGAAGTGAAACGCCGCGGTGACGTTCGTCGCGCCAAACTGTACTACCTCCGTGATCGTTCAGGTAAATCTGCACGTATCAAGGAAAAATTGCCTGCGCGTAAAGTGGCTGCTCCAGCTGCTTAATGCCTCGGTAATTTGGCCAATAAAAAACCCCGCGCTGCGGGGTTTTTTATTGTGAGCTTTCTTGTCGGCTTGGTCTGGCTTAACTATTGCGCGCAATTGCTAGGTCGGCCAGTGCCAACAAGGCTTCAGTGTGCGGGTTGCTGGGGAGTTGGCTCAGGCAGGCTTTTGCGCGGGCGGCTTCTTCGCTGGCGATTTGCCGGGCGTAATCCAGTGCGCCTGATTGCTGTACGGCAGCCAGAATCGCAGGGAAGTGTTCACGCTTGGCGTTTTCCAGAGCATCTTTCACCAGCGCTGCGGCGCTGCTATCGCCCTGTTGCATAATAAAAATCAGTGGCAAGGTCGGTTTGCCTTCGGCGAGATCGTCGCCCAACGATTTGCCAATTTCTTCCTGTTTGCCAGAGTAATCGAGTACGTCGTCGATAATTTGAAAGGCGGTGCCCAGATGCATTCCATAGCGCGCGAGTGCATCTTCGGTGTCTGCGTCGCTGTGATTCAAGATCGCGCCCAGGCGTGCGGCTGCTTCAAAAAGCTTGGCGGTTTTGTAGCGGATCACTTTTAGGTAGTCGGCTTCATCGATGTCGATATTGCCGATATTCATCAGTTGCAGCACTTCCCCTTCGGCGATCACATTGGTTGCGTCAGCCAGTACTTCCATAATCCGCATCGAGCCGCAATTTACCATCATCTGAAAGGCGCGGCTGTACAGAAAATCGCCCACCAAAACGCTGGCCGCATTGCCAAACAGGGCATTGGCGGTGTCACGGCCGCGGCGCAGGCTGGATTCGTCCACCACGTCGTCGTGCAGCAGGGTGGCGGTGTGGATGAACTCGATCACGGCTGCCAATTCGTGGTGGTGCTGGCCTTGGTAGCCCAGAGCTTGCGCCGAAAGCAGGGTGATCATGGGGCGCAGACGTTTGCCGCCGGATGAAACAATATACTCGGCCACTTGTCGTACCAGCACGACATCGGAATAAAGGCGCTCGCGGATCACCTGATCCATTTGCGCCATGTCGGCATCTACGACCGATTTGACAAACTGCATCGACACGCTGTGCTTACCCTTGGGGCTGTTGGCCTCGTGGCCGTTAATCATTGAGTCGCGTGATTTTAGCAGAGATGGGCTTCTTGCGCCCATTCTTGCCGTGGCTACGCAGGAAAAGTGTTGGGTAAGTCCTTGACTTTACATGAACATGCGCTTAGTATGCTCGATTCTCAATTTTGAGATGCCGCGCTGCGCCGATTGTGCGCTGGCGCGTTGGGTCAAACTCTTAGGAGCTTGTTATGTATGCAGTCGTAAAAACTGGTGGCAAACAATATAAAGTTGCTATCGGCGAAAAACTTAAAGTAGAACAGATTGCTGCAGACATCGACAGCCAAATCGTACTGAATGAAGTATTGATGGTGGCAGACGGTGATGCGGTTGTAATTGGCGCCCCAGTGGTTGCCGGTGCTGCCATCAAAGCAACTGTAATTTCTCAAGGTCGTGGTGAGAAGGTTCGCATTTTCAAAATGCGCCGTCGTAAACACTACATGCGTCGTGCTGGCCATCGCCAGAACTACACTGAAATTCGCATTGACGAAATCGTTAAGTAATTAAGGAGCTGAACCATGGCACATAAGAAAGCTGGTGGTAGTTCGCGTAACGGTCGCGATTCAGAAGCCAAACGCTTGGGTATCAAAGTTTACGGTGGTGAGCTGATCCCTGCGGGTTCTATCATTGTTCGTCAACGTGGTACTGAATTCCACGCTGGTGACAATGTAGGCATGGGCAAAGACCACACCCTGTTTGCAAAAGTTGACGGCTATGTACAATTTGCAGTGAAAGGCGCCCTGAAGCGTCGCACTGTAACTGTACTGCCATACACCGGCGAAGAAGCATAAGCTTTTTCCTGGTTCGCTTGGAAAGCCCTATCCTGGTGATGGGGCTTTTTTTCTTTTAGTGGGCCAGCAAGGTGATTTAACAGGTACATGCAGGGGTATGTGCTGGTGCGCGTTAAATTACTTTGTTTTTGGGGCGATACCCCGGCTTGTTGAGCTGGAGAGCACATATGAAATTCATTGACGAAGCAAAAATCGAAGTCATTGGCGGCAAGGGCGGCAATGGTTCGGCCAGTATGCGCCGGGAAAAATTCGTGCCCCGCGGTGGCCCGGATGGTGGCGATGGCGGCCGGGGCGGTACGGTGTGGGCAGTGGCCGACGAAGACATTAATACCCTGGTGGATTACCGTTTTGTGCGCAAATACAAAGCCAAAGACGGTGAAAATGGCCGCGGTGCCGATTGCTATGGCAAGGGCGGTGATGACATCGAGCTGCGCATGCCGGTGGGGACTGTGCTCAGTGATGCCGAAACCGGCGAAATCGTCGCCGATCTGACCACCAATGGTCAGCGCGTGGCGGTGGCCAAGGGGGGGCAAGGTGGTTTTGGTAATCTGCATTTCAAATCCTCAACCAATCGCGCGCCGCGCCAAACCACGCCCGGCGCCGAAGGCGAACGCCGCGAACTGAAGCTTGAATTGAAAGTGCTGGCCGATGTGGGCTTGCTGGGGATGCCGAACGCCGGTAAGTCGACCTTTATCCGTGCGGTATCAGCGGCCAAGCCGAAAGTGGCGGATTATCCGTTTACCACGCTGCACCCGAATCTTGGGGTGGTGCGCATTGATGATAATCGCAGCTTTGTGATTGCCGATATTCCTGGTCTGATTGAAGGCGCGGCCGAAGGCGCGGGCCTGGGGCATCGCTTCCTGAAACATTTGCAGCGCACTGGTATTTTGCTGCATCTGGTGGATTTGGCACCGTTTGATCCGGATACCGATCCGGTGGCGGAAGCCAATGCGATTGTTGAAGAGCTGCGCAAATACGACGAAGAACTCTACAACAAGCCGCGCTGGTTGGTGCTCAATAAAGTCGACATGATTCCGGAAGAAGAGCGTGAAGAGCGCGTGCAGGCTTTCCTGAAAGCCTATGGCTGGGAAGATGTGCAGCGCGATGAATACGCCGCCTTCGATCCGGCACAGCCACGCTACTTCGTGATCGCTGGCCTGACCGGTGAAGGTTGTCGTGATTTGGTCTACGCCATCGCCGATTATCGCGATGCTGCGAAAAAGCTGGCCAAAGAAGAAGCCGAAGCCGCCGCCGCCCGCTTGGCCGCCGAGCAAGAAGCTTTGTTGGCGGCTCGCGCTGCTGCGCTGGCCAACGACGAGGACATCGTTTAAGCCTTATCCCGCCTCGGGCCACCGGTTGCAATGACCGGCGGGCGCGAGGCGGTTCTCTCTGGCTGCAGCCTAGCCAGCCTCCCGCTAAAGGCATTGTTTTTCACTTCGTTTGCCTTTAGTCTTGCTGATCCCTGTTTTTTGTCATCTCCATGCAAGACGAAAATCTGTTTTCCGATTTTTTCCAGCCCGGATTTGTGCCGCATGAATTGCCGCAAGTGGCCGAGCTGTTGCGCGCGCGCACCTATATTGATGCGCTGATCGCCCTGTTTCGCGGCGGGGAAGATGAAGTTTTTGTCCGCCTGATTGTCTTGCGCGAAATCGGTGCACGCGCCGATGCGCCGCGCTGGTCGCCGCAAGATTTGCAGGCCCACTTTGCCTATATCAATCAGGTAAAGCTCGATACCGTCCTCAAGCGTTTGCGTGATTACGGCCTCTTGGTTTGGGATAGTGACGAGCAAATGTACGGTATGGCCGAGGCCGGCCGGGTGGCGCTGTCTTCGCTGGGCACCATGCTGCAATTCGCCGAGGGCGACGCCGAGCTCGGTTATCTCACTTCGCAGGTGGCCGCCGGCCAATCGCTGGGGCAAGTCTCAAACGAGGTGCTGCTCAATCTCTTGGCGCGCTTGAACGAGCTCTATGCGGATTTCGAGGCGGCGCTTGAGTCGCAATCCGAATTCCAAATTCGCGCTGCGCGCGAAAAGCTGGAAAAAGTCTGGCAATGGGTCGAGAAAGGCACCGATGTCATTCGCGCCGTGCTTACCGACGAAACCACCGATCAGCGTGTGTATCAGGTGGCGCAATCCATTGCGCTGGCGCAGGCGCGGATGCTGCGGCTGACTTCGGTCTTCCATCGCCGTCTTTCCGAGCTGGCCTCGCAACGTGTGCATTTGGGGCAATCGGGCCTCTCTACCACCAATGTGGCCGACTGGTTGCGCCGACAAACTCAGGCCTCGCTGGCCGAATTGGGGCGTGATCTGATTTTGTATCACCCCGAGCCGCATTTTGTGGTGTCGGACATTCTGCTCGATATTGCCGAATTTGAAATCTGCGAACGCGAGCGACCCGACAATAGCGTCAGCGATATGCCGCAAAGTGCCGCCGCGCAGGAAGTGGGCGCGGTGGAAGCTGAGCGCCTGCTGGCGGCTGAAGCCTTGTACGACGAGTTGAATCAGCTGGCCCAACTAGGCGCCGGCAGCGACCTACCCGACGCCGTTCTGGCGCCCACGTACAACGAAACCGCTTACCGCCTCTCGCTGCTCTCGCTACTGGGCGATGCCGAGGCGGCGCTAGAGAAGAGCGTAGTGGCCGACATTGTGAAGCTACCGCTGCGGCTGGAAGCGCAAACCGAGTTGTACGAACCCGATCACCCCGAGGTGGCCAGCATCAGTGCCGGCCGCCTGCATCCACTTTGAAATAGGCTGCAAACAAGATGGATCAAGCCCTGAATATTCTGGTCGCGCGCCTGTTGGCGCAGCGCTTTGTCCCCCGTAAAGACCCGCTCGCGCGGCGCGCGCTGATTGATGAAGCTTTTCGTGAATCACTTGAGCATCGTCTGGCCGATTGCGGCTTGCAGCTCTTAGAAAACCCCTATGCCGAGCACATCGCCGTGGCGCTACAGCCGCAGATGGAAGACTGGGTGTTTGGCGAAGGCGAAAACTGGCTCTCCAACAATATGGGCCTGCCGCGTGATGGCATTGCCCTGCTGGTGGTGATCTGGGCGCTGATTATTCTGCCCAAACGCGAACGCCAAATCGCTCGCGTGGAAGCCGGCAATGAAGAGCAAGGCGATCTCTTTGGGGCAGAAAAACCGATCGAGCACGGCGAGCAAGTTGCACAGGGTGTATCGGAAGACGCGCTGTATGCCGATTTTGGCAAAGTGCTGGGCGGTAAAATGCGCTTCACCACCAATCTGGGTCAGCTGTCGAAACTGGGCTTTGTGGTGCGCCGCAACCGGATGATTTTTGAAGGCCCGCTGCTGGATTTGATGATCGACTACGCCAAACTGGCCCCGCGCATTATCAATGGGGCGCTGGCGGATATCTTGCAATTGCCCGCCGCCAAGCTGGCGGGTGAGGCGGAGGAAAACTAATGTTCCAGATCAAAACCCTGGAAATGGTGCACTGGGATTTCTGGCAGCGCATCACTGTGCCGCTGGATGCCCAGATTGTGACCATTGTTGGCCCGAATGGCTCGGGCAAAACCACGCTCTTGGACGCTTTGCGCACCATGCTGGCGCTGAAATGCTCGGGCCGGCGTGATTACAAGCGCTATGTGCGTAACAACAAGGAAAACATCGCCTGGCTGCGCGCGGTGGTGAATAACCCGAAACGCACCGGCGGTGGTTTTTTTCCGTATCTGTTTTTCCCCTTAACCAGTGAAACCGTAACGCTGTTCTGCCGGATTAAAAAGCAGGGCGGGGATTGGGTGCGCCAGTATGCGATCGCCGAAGGCGATGCGGCGCTGGATGGGCAAACCGAGCAAAATCTGCAATGGCTGGGCGTGGGTGATTATCGCCGTCGGCTGGAGCAAGCCGGCCTGACGCCAGCAATTGCCGAGGTATTGGCCCTGGAGCAAGGCGATACGGACAAGCTGTGCGAATACTCCCCCAAGGCATTGCTCGACTTGGTATTCCAAGTCTTTGGCGACAAGGAAGTCCTTGATCATTACCAAGAGGCCAAACTACGTTTGCGCGAAGCCGAGGGCGAGCTGGATAAGATGCAGCAGCAGCTCTCGCAGCTGGGGCTGGATGTCGAGCGTTTCCGCCTGCGCGCCAGCAGCTACCTCGAATGGTGTGCGCTGGGCACGGATACGGTACGGCTAGAGCGTGAGGTGATCCCGGCGCTGCAAGTGGCCGAGGCGCAAGATGGCCTGCGTCATGCTGTGCAGCAATATAAATTGCAGCGCCGCAATCTGTGGCACAAGCGCGCGGATCTGGGGCAGCTGGATAAGCGCTTGGCCGTGGCTCAAACCGCTGCCAATCAAACCCTCAGCGGCGAGCAGCAGAGCAAAACCGATTACGAAGCGCTGTTTGCGCGCTTTCAGGCGGTGCGTGATGCCGCCCGCGATACCGAGCGCATCATGCGTGAGGGCGAAAAGCTGCGCGAGCTGGCTGAGCGTGAGCATGGCGCTGACGCGATTGGGCTGAATGATCAGCTGGCTGAGCTGAAAGTCAAAGAAGCCGAGCTGAAACTGGCGGTGAAGCAGGCGCGCGATGAGCGCCAGCAATTATCCGAATCCCAGTTTGCCCTGCAGGCCGGTAAAGCGCCGTCACCCGATTTTGTGCGGCAAATGCGCGCTGCGCTGGACGAAGCGGGCATTCCACATCAGCTGCTGACCGAAATTACCGAAGTGACCGATCCGGCCTGGCAAGATGCCGTGGAGGCGCTGCTGGCGCCGTCGCGGCATTTGATTTTGCTGCAGCGTGAAGCCGACAAACAGCGCGCCTGGGAAGTGGGCGAGAGGATGCGCTATCGCCACTTTATTGTGTCCGAACGTGAACCGGCGCCACGGGCGAATCTGGGCTCGATTTTAGAAATCATCGATTTCAAAGCCAATGTGCCGCCATGGTTAAGCCGTCAGCTGAACGGCATTCAGCGCGTGAAATCGGTAGAAGCCGGTAGCCGCCTGAGCTCGGACTGGATTACCCGTGAGGGGTATTACCGTGAACGCCGCGGTGCGCGTTTCATTGGGATTGATACCCGCGAATACGCCTTTGGCGAAGCGGCCCGTCATTCGCGCTTGAATGATATTGCGCTACGCCTGAAAGCCCTGAACGATCAGGTGCTGGATCTGGAAACCGAGCTTGCCAGTGTGCAGCGCGATATCCAGGGCATCACCGTGCAGCTGATGGGCATGCAGGCGGTCTTGCAGCTGGCCAATCGGCAGGCGGAATTCGCCGCTGCGGCCGAGCGCTATCCGGCCGAGCAGGCTGAAGTGCAGCGCATGGGGGCGGAGCTAGCCGCCGCGCAAGCCGCACTGGAAACCTCTCGCGAAAGCCGTGCCGATTTACGCTTGGCCGCGCAAAAAATCGAAATCGAGCGCGATCAATTCCGCCGCGCGGTGGATGAGCTACAAGCGCAGCTCACGCGCCAGCGCAACGAGATCAGCCGCCAGCTTGGCGCGATTCGCGTACTGAAAGAAAAAGCCCTGCCGGCCTGGCTATTGCCGCATGTGCTCACACAGCTGAAAGAAGAATATCGCAGCGTCACCGAGGTGAAGCACATTATCGAGCGCCAGCAAGAGCAACTCACGCAAGCGCATTGGGAGCGGGACGAAACCATCATCCAGCGCCGCGATAAGCTGGTGGCCGACTATGGTGCGCTGGAAGATGAGGCGCAGGGGCATCGCCAAGAGGTGGAGCGCACGGCTGAGCTGACCGATGAAGCGCGGGCGGCCTATATCAATAAGCTGCGCGCCACGATTCGCGCCTACGGCCGCAATATCAAAGGGCTGGGTGATCTGGCCGGGATTGATGTTGAGCTGGATATGCCGCATCTGGAAAACGATGACGTGGTGCTGGCGCAAGCCGGCCTCACGGCGCGGTTTAACTTTGACCAGAAAGGCATGATGGGGCTGAACGATGGCGAAGCCTCGGGTGGTCAGCAGGTGATGAAGTCGCTGATTCTGCTGATTGGCCTGATGATGGATGACAATAATCCATCCGGCTTTGTCTTTATTGATGAGCCGTTTGCCCACCTGGATATTTTCAATATTGACCGGGTCGGTGGTTTCCTGAAAGCCACTCAGGCGCAATATCTGATCACCACGCCGCTGACGCACAACACCAATGTGTATGGCCCATCCGAGCTGACGCTGACCACCCGGAAAAAACGGCCCGGCGAAACTTGGGCGCCATTGATCATGCAAACCCGCCGTCGCACCGAGCAAAGCGGCGCGAATGCAGATACAGTGGTCAGCAGTCACTCTTAGGAAAACGCAGTGCTACAAATATTTCATTTTTTTGCGCCTTGTCCGCGCGGGCTGGAGCCAGTGCTGGTGCAGGAGTTGCAAGCGCTCGAGGCCAAGCAGATTAGTGCGACTGATGGCGGGGTGGCATTTAGCGGCCCATGGCCGTTGATGTACAAGGTCAACCTGCATTCGCGGGTGGCCAGCCGGGTGCTCTGGAAGCTGACCGAGCGCAGCTACCGCAATGAAGACGATCTCTATCGCCTGGCTCGCGATACCGAATGGGCCGAGCTGTTTGCGGTTGAAAATACCATCAAGGTGCAAGTGACTGCCGTGCGCTCGCCTTTGCGGAGCCTCGACTTTATTGCGCTGAAAGTGAAGGACGGTATTTGTGATCGCTTCCGCCTGAAAACTGGCAATCGTCCAAGTGTCGATACTCGTGAGCCGGATATGCGGATTCACCTGTATCTCACTCACAAAATGGCCACGCTGTATCTCGATACTTCGGGTGAAGCGCTGTTTAAACGGGGCTATCGCGTGGAAACGGGCGACGCGCCCATTCGTGAAAATCTGGCCGCAGGCATTTTGAGCTTGAGCGGCTGGACGCCTGAGCAGCCTTTGTATGATCCAATGTGCGGCTCTGGTACTTTTCTGATCGAAGCGGCAATGATTGCGCGCCGAATCGCGCCTGGTCAGCGGCGCTCGTTTGCCTTCCAGCAGTTGCGTATGCACGACGATCAGTTCTGGCAGCAATTGCGCTCGCAAGCCAAAGTGGCCGAATTGCAAAGCAATGCACTGATCTACGGTAGCGATGTCTCCAGCACGGTGCTGAATCATGCTAAAGCAAATATTGAAGCAGCAGGACTGGGCGAGGCCATTCAGCTGAAACAGCTGAATGCCGCCGATGCCAAAGCGCCGGCAGCAAGCGGCGTTTGGGTGTGCAATCCGCCCTACGGTGAGCGCCTGGATGAAAAAGAGCGTCTCGCGAGTCTGTATCCGCAATGGGCTGCGACCTTAAAGCAGCGCTTTGCCGGTTGGAATGCTTATTTCCTCACCGCGGACCTAGATCTGCCGAAGTTTATGCGTCTGAAAGCCAGTAAACGGACGGTGCTGTTTAATGGCCCACTCGAATGTCGCTTGTTTGAATACAAGATGGTGGCCGGCAGTAACCGTGAAAAGACGGCAGAAGAAGCCGCAGAGTAACCCAGCCTGCGTATCAATTCACTTAATCAGCCTCAAACACAGCCCGCGTCAGCGGGCTGTGGTGTTTTTAGGCTGTGTTTTGGCGATGTTTGCGCTGGTGCTGTGGCGTTGCTGGGCTTGGGATCTGATTGTTTCTCTTGGCTTGGCGCGATTTTCTTTGGTGTTCGCTTCTTTGCAAATCAATCGCTTATCGACTTGTTGGTGCTTTTTCGTTGGGTTGGTGTTGACGTGTTTCCGA
>NZ_JTLG01000033.1:0-35745 GCF_000799095.1 Chitinibacter sp. ZOR0017
CAGCTCCAGCTCCAGCTCCAGCTCCAGCTCCAGCTCCAGCTCCAGCTCCAGCTCCAGCTCCAGCTCCAGCTCCAGCATCTCAGGGTATTGCCACCAAGACCAAACCGTCAAAGCCTTCTGAGGGCATACCCCGCGACCCACTCGATATTCCTACCGAACCACAGCCACGCGAAACCACGACGCCGCAGGCAAGCAAACCCAATCGCCCAGCACCAGCAGCAGAAGATCGGGATTTACAGCGGGCGCTGGCCAAGCTGATCAAGAAGACCCGTAAAGAGAAAAAACGGAAAAACCTCAAACTCACGCGCAATACCATTGCCGCCAGTTTGCACGACGATGGCACCGAGCTCGATGCAGGCCACGCACCGCAGACCGAGGCCGACACCGATGAGCTGGAATATCGACCCATTCTGGATGACAGCGACCCGCTCTTTATGCCCGAGCCGCCCTCGCGCTGGCGTTGGCTATGGCGGGTCGGCACTGTAGTGTTGTCACTCAGTCTGTTTGCCCAGCTGGCGTATCAATACCGACTGGAGCTCAGCCAGGAATTCCCAGCCCTGCGCCCGCGCTGGCTGCATTTGTGCAGCAAAGTGGGCTGCGAGATGCCGCTGCCGCGCAATGGGCAAATGCTGCGCTCCGAATGGTCGGAGCTGACTTATATTCCCGATCACCCCACGCTGATTCAGGTAAAAGCCACGCTGCGCAATCTGGCGCCGTATGAACAAGCCCTGCCTAAACTCGAGCTAAGCCTCACCGACGATAATGAACGGCTGGTGGCAAAAAAAGTCTTTACCCCGGCGCAATATCTGGCGCAAAACGACACTCCGGTTAACCAGCTCAATGCCAATGATGAATTGCATGCCTTTTTGCAGCTCGACCTTGGCAACCTGCGCTCCACCGGTTATTCACTGTACTGGTTTTACGACTAAGCCCCGCCCGCCTTGCATTTAAGCCCCGGCGAACCATACTGAAAGCAACTTTCAGGAGGAACCGGGCATGTCCACAGTCTTACTTAATGGCACGCCAATCAGTATTGGCGGCCGTTTTCCCCATGTTGGTGAAACCGCCCACAGCTTTATGCTGGTGGACACCAATCTACAAGATGTTGCACTTTCCAAATACTGGGGCCAGCGCAAGCTGATCGCCGTGGTCCCAAGCCTGGATGCGGCCATTGGCCTCACCATCGCACGCCAGCTGGAGCGCCTATCATATTCGCTCACCAATACAGTCTTGATGACGGTCTCGGTCGATACCCCCTACGCCCTAGCCCGCATCGGCGAGGCCGAAGGTTTTCGCAAACTCAATCTGATGTCGACGCTGCGCGGGCGAGATTTTCACAAAGACTATGGTGTGATGATCACCGATGTGCCGCTGTCTGGGCTGATGACCACGGCGCTATTTGTGCTCGACATTAATGATGTCGTTTTGCATGCCGAGCTGGTGCAAGAGCTGATGAACGAGCCCAACTACGATGCGGCGATGAATATCCTGAATCCGCCCACCAAAGAAGAGAGCGGCGCCGAAGCGCCGGCCGCCGGCTAAGCACAGCAGAAAAAAAGCGGCTACGGCCGCTTTTTTTTTATGGCTTCAGCCTTATCTACCCAGCAGTAGCAATTGCCTGCTGCTATCAAACCACAACGAACTACTACTGGAGCGCTCATCAATGTCTACCGTTACTCTGGGTGGCAACGCCGTCACTGTAAATGGCACTTTCCCAACCGTTGGCGCTGTTGCCGCTGATTTCACTTTGGTCGGCAAAGATCTGGCCGACGTGACCCTGGCTAGCTTTGCGGGTCAGCGCAAAGTGCTGAATATTTTCCCAAGCGTTGACACCCCTACCTGCGCGACTTCAGTACGTCGCTTTAACGAAGCCGCGGCCAAGCTGGAAAACACCGTTGTGCTGTGCATTTCAGCTGACCTGCCATTCGCTCAAAACCGTTTCTGCGGCGCCGAAGGCTTGGCTAATGTAGTGAATCTGTCAACCATGCGTGGTCGCGACTTCCTGACTGCCTACGGCGTAGATGTAGCCAGCGGCCCATTGGCTGGCGTTGCTGCGCGGGCCGTCGTGGTACTGGATGCCGACAATAAAGTGCTGCATAGCGAGCTCGTGAGCGAAATCAAAAACGAGCCAAACTACGACGCCGCACTGGCCACATTGGCTTAAGCGCCTCCGCGCCATCGCGCCCGCCGCGCGCTAGCTCGGCTTAGCAGGGCAAATCCCGTACAATAGCTAGGGGATTTGCCCTGTTTGTTTTTGGAAGTCTGCATGTCTAGCTGGCCACAAGCGCTGTTTGAGCAGCATCCGGCGTTTCGTCTTTTGCATCCTTTGCTGGGCCAGTTTCGCGCCATTCCCACCCATGCCGATTGGGATCAGCTACCGAGCCCCGCGCGCAGCCCTAGCGGTGCACCAATCCGCTTTGTTGACCCAGACAGCATCACGGCCTATTACGAACTCGCGATTTATCAGCACGGCACCGTGGCCACGCGGCTGAACTGGCACGACACCTTCAACGCGCTAATCTGGCATCGTTTCCCGCGCCTGAAAATCGCGCTGAATCAACTACACCAACGGCAAATCAGCCAAGCTAGCGCGCCGAATATTCGCGGCCCCGTGCGCGATGCGGCCACCTTGTTTGATGAATGCGGGTTTATCTTGCCCTACAGCCAGCCTGCGCTACTAGAACTCCTGCAGCAGCATCGCTGGGAAGCGCTGTTTCTCACCGAACGCGCAGCTTGGGGGCAAACGATTGCGGCCTATTCCTTTGGCCACGCCAATTTTGAAAATCTGTTGGCCCCCTTTGTGGGGCTCACCGGGAAATGCTGGCCGATCGCGGTGGCAGCCGAATTTTTTAGCTGGCCACTCGATTTGCAGCTGAATTGGCTCGATGGCGAACTCGCCGCCGCGGTGGATGCGGACCAGCTGCAAACCCCGCGCCAATTGCCACCGCTCCCCTACCTAGGCATACCCGGTTGGTATCCCCAGCAAGATACGGCCTTTTATCAGAACACCGCTTACTTCCGCCCCAAGCGCCAGACCATACCCAGCAAGGTATAAGCCTATAAACCACAGCATTCAATACTTAAACAGCAATACCCCTATTGCAATTTAAACTGCACCCGGCTCAGCCCGCCATCGCTGGCGCTGGGGTTTATATTCGGCCGCAATAGGAAAATCCGCTCACCAGGCAAACCGGCAGCTTTCAGCGCCTCATCCACCCGCTTGGCGCGCTGCTCGGCCAAGGTGCGTAAATCCTGCTCGGTGACGGGTTGATGTTGCAGCAACAGCGCTTCCATTTGCTCGGGCGGCAGCGATTTGGCCAGGCCCAGCACATTGCTCGGCTTATCAAATTTGGCCGCGCTATACAATTTGCCCAGCAGCTCGGCGCGCTCTTCGGCGCTGATCTGGATTTGCTCGCTCTCTAGCGACTGGGCCTTTTCGCCAAGCTGGCGGGCTTTCAAGGCCCGCAACTGCCGATTGAGCAAGCGCGTTTTCAGCCCCGCCTCATCAGCGCTACGCGCCGCCCAGCCACTGAGCTCCAGCTGCAAGGCCGGCCGATCGTTCAGCAGCTGGCTGGTTTGCTGGATGGCCTGCTGGGCTGCTTCACTCAACCGGCTAGAGCCCGATTCAAACACCACATACGATTGGCTCGGCCCGCCAGCGCCCATGCCACTGAGCGCATCAAAGGGCGCCGTCACGACTTTCTCGAGCAAATTGCCGATCACTTGCCAGATCACTGCGCTGAGTTTGAATTGCGGATCATCCAGCGAGCCTTCCACCGGCAAATTCAGCTTGATCTGCCCACGGCGATCTTTCAGCAAGGCCAGCGCCAGTTTCACCGGCAATTTGGTCACTTCCGGTCCATCGGTTTTTTCGTTCCCCAGCGTGAGCTGATCGAGGAAAATCTGATTGCTGGCCTTGAGCTGCCGGTTTTCCACCCGATAGCTCACCTCGCTGGAGAGCTTGCCTTTCACAATGCCGTAGCCGGCATATTTTTGCGCATAGCTACTGGCCGAGGTGAGCTCATAGCCCTGTACGCTGCCGCGCAAGTCAAAAAATGGCGCTTTCGCCAGCGGATTGAGCGTACCAGCAATCGAAACGGGCGCCACCTGATCGAGCGAGCCTTTCAGATTCAGTGTGGCGCGCCCCAGCTGCGCGCTATCAAGGCCCTGAATTTCGCCATTCAGGCTAGTGAGGTTGGCGGTGTAGTTGGGCTTGATCAGCAAATCACTAAAGCGCACATTGCCTTGCTGCAGGCGGATTTTACCCACCTTGATCGGGGGTAATTCTGCGTCGCTCGCGGGGCGACTGGCCACCACTGCGGCAGGCTGGCTGGCGACGGCCGATTCGCGCGTCACCGACACCTGCCCGGCATCGCTCACCAACACATCCTGCACATTCATCCGCCCATTGGGCGACAGAATCAGCCGCGAATACAGCTGATCAACCAACACATCGCGCACCTCCACTTTCACCGGCGCAAACTGGCTATTGATGCCGTTAAAGGCGAGGGTTTTCCATTTCAGGAAATCCTCGCCGGTGGCTTTGTCGAGTGCATAAAACTGCCGCAAAGCCAGATCGCCTTGAAAGCCACCGCCCCATTGCGGCTGGCTACTGAGTTTCAGCCGGCCTTTGGCATCCACAAAACCGCTGGCGAGCGAAATATTCAGCAGGCGGCTGAAATACGGCTGCGCATAGGCGGCATCAAGGCTGCGCGTGTCGAGCTGCAGATTGGCAGCGAACGGCTGCGGCGTGAGCGTACCCGTGAGCGCCAAGGTGGCCTTGCGCCCGGAGCGCGCTTGCAGACTCAACTGCGCGGCGTGCCCGGGTTGGGTATCCAAGCCCCGCAGGCGAATTTGCAATTGCTGCAGGCCCAGTGGCACGGCTTGCGCCAAGTGGCGATTTTCGAATTTGAGCTGATAGTCATCCAGCTGCGCATTCGCCAGCTGCACCCGCCATGGCGCCGCGGCGTGCGCGGCCGGTGTCGCCTGGGCGGCGGTGCGCGGTGCACCATGGCTGACCAGCGCCTGCTGTAAATCCAGCTCATTATCCGGCAACCATTGCAGGGCAATTTTCCCCGCGCCGCTGCGCAATTCTTGAATCTGCAGCTGTCGAGCTACGGTATCCAAGCTCAACCCCTGCACGGCCAGCTCGCCGATGGCCACGGCAGGCTGGCGGGTGTTGGGCAACGTCCAGCCCAGATCGCGCAGGGTGACATCGGTGTGCTGCAATTGCAGCTGGGGCGCAGCGTTGTCCGCGGCCGCCTGAAACTGCAGCTCGGTCTGTACATTCAACAGCCCGCGCAATTGGCCGCGCACAGCACTAGCGGCGTAACCGGCCCAATCGGCCAGTTGCCAGTCATGCGCGGCCAGCTTGCCCTGAATTTGCAAAGGCTGCGGCTTGAGCTGCAAGGCGGCGGTGAGATTGGACGCATTGGCCCCTTGAGCCTGCAGATTGATCAGCCAGGGCTGTTGCCCGCGCAGCGCCCAGTGTTGCCCGCTTAAGAGCTGTATCTGCACGCTTTGCGCCACCGCCGGACTTACCGCCGCATCTTGCCAATGCAACTGGCTATTGCGCAGGGTAAATTCGCCGATCTTCACATCCGGCAACGTTGTTTTCGCCGGCGCGTTTGTCGTAGCCACAGTCGAGTTTGCTGGCGTGGCGGGCGCCAGCTGCTGCCAATTGAGCTGGCCATTGGCGGCGCGCTGGGTATGCAATTCCAGCCCATCCAACCCAAGCTTTTGCAAATGCCATTGCCCCCGTAAAGGCTGCAGATCGCCCAGTTCAAGCTTGGCTTGCCGCAATCGCAGCGCCGGTGCGCCAGCGACGTTGAGTGCCACATCACGCAAAGCGAGCTGGCCTTTCAAGATGAGCTGGGTGTCTTTGGGCTGCTGCCGAAACACCAGCTGCAGGCGGCTATCAAATACGGCACTGGGGATCTGCAAGGCAGCCGGTAGAGGGGTATAAGCCAGATAGTCTTGTAATTTAAGACCTTGCAGATCAAACTCCAGGGAGGTATCTAGGCTATCTTTAAATGGTTTGCTCTGCCCCTGCAGCGCAAACCGCTGCCCATTCAGTCGCCCACGCAAGAGCGGCGCAATGTATTCATCCACCCGCTGCGGCAGATTGGAAATAAACGGGATGGCGAGTTCCAGCTGATCCAGCCGCTGCTGGGTATGGCGATAGCGATCATCCAGCGCGATTTCACCTTGCTGCACCTGAATATTATTCAGCGCAAAACGCAGCGGCTCGCTGGGCGCTGACGAAGGTTTGGCTTGCAATAAATCGGAAAAATTAAACTCGCGCTCGCCCAGCCGCACCAGCCGGATTTGCGGCGCCACCAAGGTCAGCTCACGCAACACCGGCCCGCCCCGCAGCAAGGACATCACCTCAGCATTGGCACGAATCTCTTTGGCCACAACAAAATCGCCATAACGATCGCGTATGCGTAAATCTCGCAGTGTCACGGTCCAGGTAAACGGGTTTAGCCCCAGCTCGCCCACCGTTACGCTGCGCTGCAAGGCGGCACTGGCTTGTTGCTCCAGATAGGGTTTGAGCACGGGCGGCAACGCGAGCATCCCGATCAGGCCCAAAACCACCCAGCCCAGCACCAGCCGACCCAATCGTCGCCCCCAACGATGGCTGGCCAAGCGTTTTATGACATTTGGCAACATGCAGTGCACCTGTAGTCTGGCTAATTATTTACAGCAATTGTATTCCAAGCCCGAATCAACGATAAAGGAAACTCGCCAGTCATCAGTGTAGTCAAACAAAGGTAAAAACCACGCCCACGAGGGCGGGCTTACGCAGTAAAATAAGTGATTGCTACTGAACGTTCCCTTGCTGCAGGATAATCACCGTGTTTTCTTTCTTCCGAAAAAAAGGTCCGGATGGTCAGGAAGTCATGACCCAGACCGGCCCCATGACGCAAACGGGCCCCGCCACCCAGGCGCGCGTCGACGCTGCGCCTGCAGAAAAAAACACCAGCGATAGCTACGATCTGTCGGCGCTGGCCATTGAGGTGTCCAGTAGCTCAGACACGCTCAGTAGTGCCGAAGAACAAGCCGCCATTCTGTTTGCCAACGGCCAGCTCAAAGCCGCCTACGGTGCCCTACAGGCCGACAAGGCCAATTTCATCGGCAAGAAACGGCATGACTCATGGCTAATGCTGTTTGAGCTGTTGCAGCAAGACAATCAGCACGATGCTTTTGATACGCTGGCGCTGGAATACGTGGTGGAATTTGAAAAAACCCCACCAGCCTGGCAAGTGCGCGCAACACCCGCCAAGGCCGCCAGCAGTGGCAGCGGCTATTTTGCTTTTGCCGCCAAACTCAGCCACACCAGCATTGATCAGCAAATCAACGAGCTGCTGCAATTACATAAAAAACACGATCAGATTCGGCTCGATTTTTCCAAAGTGGCAGAAATCGACACCCTTTCCGCCGCCGAATTACTCTCGGCGCTGCAACAAACGCACAAAAAACCCAATAGCCTGCAACTGATTGGCGCAAGCGCCGTGCTCGATTTATTGAAAGCCAAAATCGAAGTCGGCCGCCGGCATCCGGCGGAAGCCCCTTTCTGGCTGCTGCACATCGAAATGCTGCAAATCATGGGCTTGCAGGAAGAATTTGAAAATCTGGCCGTGGATTACGCCATCACCTACGAGGTATCCCCGCCGTCTTGGGATGCGCGCCAGGCCGCCAAATCGGCGCAGGACATCGCCCGCGATGAAGCCGCCGCCAAAGCCGAAATCGCTGCCGAGCAGCAGCAGAAAAACCAGCTCGCGGGCAATTTATGCGCCGAGCACCCCGAGCTCTTTGCCCGCCTACTTAAGCAAATCGAGCAAAGCCCCAAGCCGCAGATCGATTTTCGCCAGATCGACCGGATGGATTTCGACTGCGCCGGCCAATTACTCACCCACGCGGTGAACTGGCTGCAGCAAGGCAAAGCGGTGAAGTTTTACAATGTCAATCCACTGGTGCATGCCCTTTTGCGCATTATGAGCCTGCAAGACATGCTCACCATCGAAGCGCGCAAATAAGCTTTAACACGCCCCCCAGCAGCGCCGGCCAGCCCGGCGCTTGTTTTTTGCGCTGGCAGCGCCATCTACAGCCTATTGGGCCGCACTGGCCCGCAGCACGCAAGGAAGTCAGCATGGAACAATTTGACGGCACCACCATTGTCTCGGTGCGCCGAGGCGAACACGTGGCAGTGGGGGGCGATGGGCAAGTCACGCTGGGTAATATCGTCATCAAAGGCACCGCCCGCAAAGTACGCAAGCTGTATCGCGATCAGGTGATTGTAGGCTTTGCCGGCGGCACAGCCGATGCGTTTACCCTATTTGAGCGCTTTGAAGCCAAGCTGGAAAAACATCAGGGCCACCTGACCCGCGCCGCGGTAGAAATGGCCAAAGACTGGCGCACCGACCGCATGCTACGCCGGCTGGAAGCCATGCTGATCGTAGCCGACCCCACCGCCACCTTGGTCATCACCGGCAATGGCGATGTGCTGGAACCAGAAGGCGGCATCGCCGCCATCGGCTCAGGTGGCGCTTACGCTCAGGCCGCCGCCCGCGCCTTGCTGGAAAACACCGATCTACCGCCGGAAGCCTGCGTGAAAAAAGCCCTCGAAATCGCCGGTGATCTGTGCATTTACACCAACCAAAACCATGTGGTGGAAAGCATGGGCGCCCCAGCCACTGAGGCCACGCCAGTCGCCACTGAATAAGAGCTACGACGTGCCGCCGCCGGCAATCTGAATCCAAGCTCAAGCAGATTCAACCGAGCGGGCGGTACATCAACACTAGCCACCGCTCAGCACGGCACAGCGGCAGCAATTGCCGTAAAATGCCGGCATGACTGATCCAATCCGCCTGCTGCGCGAACTCGACGCGCAGCATTTCACCTCGGGCACCGCCATTGCCGAACGACTGGGTATCTCGCGCGCCAGTGTCTCCACCGCGCTGGCGCAAGCCGAAGACTACGGCATCGCCCTCACCCGCCGCACGGGTGCCGGCTACCAACTGGCCACACCGATCGAATGGCTCGATCTACATACCCTAAATGGGTATCTTCCTGCAGATACTGAATTATCAATCATCCTGGACGATACCCTTGACTCCACCAATCGGCAGCTACTTAAAAACCCGCAGCATGGCCATGTGTTGGCCTGCGAATGGCAAACCGGTGGCCGCGGCCGGCTCGGCCGGCGCTGGCTGGGCGCCTTGGGCGGCAGCCTGATGTTCTCGGTGGCTTGGCAATTTGCCGGCGGCCCCGCGCAACTGGCGGGTTTATCTCTCGCAGTGGGCGCCATGGTGGCCGAAACCCTGGCGGCCGCGAGCGTGCGCGACATCGGCCTGAAATGGCCGAATGATCTGCTGCTGCCCACGCCGACAGGGAGCGCTAAAGTAGGCGGCATCCTGATCGAAATGCAGGGCGATGCCTTGGGCCCGGCGCAAGTGGTGATTGGTATTGGGCTGAATCTGCAGTTTCCGGCGCACTGGCAAGCCGAGCTTGGCCAAAGCGCGGCCAGCTTGCAGGCCGCGGGTTTAGCGCTGGGGCGCAATGCTCTGCTCGCGGCCTTATTAAGCCGGCTGGAACGCGGCCTGCGCGACTTTGCCCACAGCGGCTTTGCGCCGCTGCTGCCGGTGTGGGAAAGCTATAGCGCCTGGCAAGGCGAGCAGGTGCAAGTGCTAGCACCCACTGGCGCCACCCAGAGCGGCGTACTGCTCGGCCTGGCTGCCGATGGCAGCTTACGCTTGGGCACGGCCGCGGGCGAACAGCTGATCCACACCGGTGACGTGAGCCTACGCCGGGCCAATAGTGAGGCCAGCCATGACTGATGTGCTCTTACTGGATTTGGGCAATACCCGACTGAAGTGGCGCTACAACGCGGGGCCGGTGCAGATCGCTGCCGACTGGCCGAGCCTGCAGACCCAATTCGCCACACTACCCCGCCCGCAGCGCATTTTGCTCTGCTCGGTAAAACAGCCCGAACTCAGCACCGAGATCGGGCACTGGTGCCAACGCCATTGGCAATTGGGTGCGGAGCTACTGCAAGTGAGCCGCACGGCTTTGGGCGTGCGCAATCACTATCAGCTTCTCAATCAACAAGGGCCGGATCGCTGGGCCGCGATTTTGGGCGCCCGCAGCCATTACCCGCAGAAAAATGTTCTGGTGGTATCCGCCGGTACGGCATTGGTGGTCGATACCCTGAGCGCCGCCGGCGACTATCTGGGCGGCACCATCGGCCCGGGGCTGGGGCTGATGAAACAGGCGCTACAGCAAGGCACTGCTCGCCTCCCCGTCAGCAGCGGTCAAAACCAAGGCTTTCCCACTCAAACCAGCGATGCCATCGAAACCGGCTGCCGCCGCGCCATCAAGGGTATGCTGCTAGAAGCCTTATCTGAAATGGCTCAGAACAACATACCCGCGCAGCAGATTGTGTGCTTTGGTGGCGATGCTGCACTGATCGCCAGTTTGCTTAACGCCCCGTGCCAGACAGTAGATAATCTGGTCCTCGATGGTTTGTACGCCCTTGCGCAAAGCAATGACGGAGTGTTTGTCCCATGCGTGTGATTTTTTTCCTGCTGCTACTGGCGAATCTAGCCGTCTATGGCTGGTTTCAACTTGATGGCGGCGGGCTGCAAGTGCAGCTGCAAAGCCGCGAGAAAAACGCCTCGGCCGTCAAAATTGTAACCGGCCAATTGGGGAGCACCGCCGAGCCAGCCAGCACCGAAGCGCCAGCTAGCGCCCCGGCAGAGGGCAGCACCGCCCCCGCGACGCCAGTCCCGAGCACGCAACCTACCCCGACGGCCACCACCGCCCCCAAACCGACCGCAGCCCCTACCGCCGTAGCCGAAAAACTAGCCTGCCTGCGCTGGACCGGCATTACCGGCGAGCAGATTGATAGCGCCCGCAGCAAACTGGGCAGCTTGGGCATCACTGCCACTGAAAAGAGCAGCGGCGAATCCACCAAAGTGTGGGTGTATATGCCACCACTGGAAAGTCAGGAAGTCGCCAAAGCCAAAGCCCAGCAGCTGGCCTCGTTGGGCGTCACGGATTACTTTGTGGTCAATAACGGCGGGCGCTGGCAAAACGCCATTTCGCTGGGGATTTTCAGCACCCGTGAAGCGGGGGAGCGACATCTGGCCGAACTGCAAGCCAAAGGGGTTCGCTCTGCCGTGGTTCGTGATCGCGATGACACCCTCAAGCAAGCCAGCTTTACGATGAAAGGGCTGAGCGAAGAACAGGTGGCCAAACTGAACAAACTCAGCGCGCAATTCAAAGGCTCGGTCTTGCGAGAAACCAGCTGTAAATAAATTTGGCGGCAAATGGGCGGCGCCAAATTTGCCCTTGCCGAACAGCGTCTTAGTCATTGGTCCGATTGGATACGCAGACCAAGCCAACAAAAAAGCCCGCAGTGCGGGCTTTTTTGTTTTTAAAGTTCAAGGCATTAAGGATAGCTGTATTGCTGCCAGCGCAATTCGGGATCGCGCACGATATAGATTTCCGGCGCAGGACTGGCGGCAGGCTTGATGACGGTTGTTTCACCCCAAGTTAGCCGTGGCTTGCCACTGCTGCCAGCACTACTGCTGCCGCTGCTTGCGCTCACCTCGTTCAAGCCTTTGGCCGGTGGCAGCACCTTACCCCCGGGCAGGCTGCTGGCAGGCATAACCCGCACCAGGCCAGGCGTCACTGCTTGCGATGACTCGGCGGCACCATGCCCACTACTTTTCTTGCTGCTGCCGCCATGGGCACTGCCAGCATGCGCGCTTGATTTACGCGCAGCGGGCGATTTGGAAGGCACATACACGCGCTGCACCGGCGTAGCACTACTGCTACCGTATTTGGGCGGTACATACTGCACCACCGGCGGCTCGGTAAACTGCGGCTTGGGCGCTTCGCCATGGGCCGCAGGCTTAGCTGGCTCGGCCTTGGTTTCCGTCTTAGCTTCGGCCTTTGTTTCGGCGGCGGCCGGCTTGGTGCTGGCTTTGGGCGCTTCACTGCCGTGCGAGCCGCTCACCTGCAACTGGCCTTTCAGATTATCCACCTTGGTAGGCGGGGCATTTTTAATGGCATGGCTTTCGGTTTTGGCCGGCGGCTTTTCCGCTGGTGTGCCATGGCCGGCTTCGGATGCCAGCACTAAGGCTGGCCAGCATAAACACAGGCTGAGCAGGGCTTTCATTTTTGACCTCCGCGTCCTACAAATCGCACATAGTCGCCCGCCTGCACCCCGCTGCCTTGCAAAATCCCGACAGAAAACAGCGGTTGCACCTGGGTGACATTCAGACTACCCACAATCTCTTCTGGCAAACCCAGCGACATGCTGGGCTCAAAACTAGCCGCGGCCAGCGGCAAACCACCGGGCGCCACACGATACACCTGCAAGCTATCGCCCACCCCTACTTTCGAGGTGGTGCCGGCATCGAAATACACGCGGTTTTTTTCTACCCGCGTGATCCGGGCTGAAAATGGAATACACGCAATGTCTTGCGTGATACGCCGGGCGGCTTCCTGCATTTTCTGTTCAATCAGCTGGCCGTAGGCGGTTTCTTTAAATCCTTCGGTGGCCATGCTGGTGGCGCGATCTTGCATGACCTGGCCACTGGCTTTTCCCGCCAGCCGATGCCGATTAACCAGCGCACCGGATACCCCATCAAACACAAATAATTCAAACTCAAACCGCCGCTCGGCCGGCGTAGCTTTAAGGCCCAGCTGGGTAAAATTCACCAGCGGGATATTCAGCTCCAGCTTGCGCTCACCCTCACGCAAATCATTGCCGTAGCTTGCCGCGTAGCGCTCACCACTGGTCGAGGTATCGCGCACGATACCGCCCACCACAAACTGCACCGCGTAGCGCCGAGCGAGTTCACGCACCCGCTCAGGCTGCAATAGGGGGTCGGCAAACTGTGGCTGTAAATCAAATGCCGCTTCGGACAATGCCTTTTGCGGCAAAAAACCACCGCTATCAAACAATTTGCGCATCAAATCCAGCTGGATGCCTTCCGGCAGCCGATCCAGATCGCGAGTTTGCGCCGGATGTTGCACCCACATATGCGCGAGCAAAAGCTTGCGCTTGTAATCGCCGCCGCCACACTGCACCGTCGCTGTCGCCGTTACCGCTGGCGCCGCTGCGGCCGTAGCCGCTGCCGGCGTGACGGTCGCGTTTTTAGCTTCCGCCGGCGCTGGTGGCTGCACATCGATGATGACGTGCAGAAAACCACTCTGGGTCGTCCACTCGCGCACCACCGTGTAATCCTGCGCCGGCGTGCCGCGGATTTGCGTATTGTCGCTAGTGCGTTGCTGGCCCTGCTGGCTATAGCTTTTGACTGTTGCGCCATTAAACAAAGCCGCATTTTCAAGGGCATCGGCAATCGCCTGCCGGCGGGCGACTTCTAAACCCTCGCTACCCAGCGGTGCAATGCCTTCATGTTGAGCCGCCCACAGCGGCGCTGCCAGCACGCAGCCGGCGATCAGCGTTCGAATCACAGTGACAGATAGAAATTCTGGCTAGGTAAGATGGCTGATTCTACCGGCATTGCCACCGGCTGTGGCACCGCCTTCATGGGCGCTGCCGCTGGGGTAGCTTCGCTGCCACCACTTTGGTGGCTAGCGGTTTGCGCTGCGCGATAAAATTCACCGCCCAGCGTGATTTCTAATGTGGTTTCAAAAGCGCCATCCGGCAGCGGCGTTACTGTGACCACACGAGCGCCACGCAGATACGATTCGACATAAGCACGGAAGCCATCATTATTCAGCGCCATCGCCGATACCGTACTGTTACCGGTGATTTTCACCCCGGATACGGTCTCGGCCAGCGTGCGATAAGCGTCGAGCTTCGAAGCACGCATCGCCAGCAAGCGGCGCTGTGAAGGCGATAAACCATCCATGGTTGGCATCGCGCCATAGCCCACTGCCGTGATTTTGCTTGGCAAGACCACCGGCGGATTGCTCACGCCCTCATCATGGCTTACCGTGGTTTTCCCACTGCTGGCACAAGCGGCCAGACCCAAGCTCAGCAGCGCCACCACCACGGTGCGCCAGCTGGCGGAAAACGTACGCATACGGGTCATCTTGTTCTCCTGACAATGTCATTAAGGCGATGCCTGACGATAGTTCCACTGTAGTCATCCGCTGGCGAAGCGCCAGTGCTTTACCGGCAGCAAACCGCTGACGCGGCGGATGGCCAAGTGGCCAGTTATCGCTTTATCGGCAGCCGCGGTTTTTTCTGCAGCCCAAACGCAACACGGCGGCATAAAAATGCCGCCGTGCCGAGTGCAAAGCTACCGAATCCGCGCTTATTGCTTGATAAACACCAGATCCCACACGCCGTGGCCCAGCTTGATACCACGGTTTTCAAACTTGGTGAGCGGGCGGTAATCGGGACGCTCGGCGTAGCCGGTGTCGCTGGTTGCGGTGTTTTTCAGCGTTGGCTCATTGCTCAGCACTTCCAGCATCTGAATCGCGTAGTCTTCCCAATCGGTAGCCAGATGCACATAGCCGCCGGCCTGAATGCGTGAAACCAGCAGCTTCACGAATTCAGGCTGAATCAGGCGGCGCTTGTTGTGGCGTTTTTTATGCCATGGATCGGGAAAGAAAATATGCGCACCGGCCAAGCTACCGGCTGGCAGCATGTTTTCCAGCACTTCGACCGCATCATGTTGCACGATGCGGATATTGCGGATGGCTTGCTCGCCAATCAGTTTCAGCAAGCTGCCCACACCCGGGGTATGTACTTCCACGCCCAGGAAATCGGTATCTGCGCGATGAACAGCGATTTCGGCCGTGGCCTGCCCCATGCCAAAACCGATTTCCAGCACCCGTGGCGCCTGACGGCCAAAGGCCGCATCCAGATCCAGCGCCTCTGGGCGATAATCCAGACAAAACTCTGGGCCGAATTGCTCCAGCGCTTTGGCTTGCCCGGTCGACAAATGCCCTTGGCGCAGCACAAAGCTGCGAATACGGCGCATAAATTTGCCTTCGCCAGCGGCTTCATCCTGCGGGCTGGTTTGCGGGTCGAGTTGCTCGTCGTTCATGGGGATTCCTTGCCATGTAAAACGCCGCCCTTGAGCGACAAGTGGCGGCGGTTTGGTATTCAATGGCGGTATTTTAATGCGCGGCGGGCGATTCACCAAATTTTGCGGTACCGGCCCGCTCGATCCAGCCAAGCTTTACCGGGGTATTAATCCGCAGGCTATACTTTTCATGGCCTGGCAGGCAATACCCAAGGCGTTCACTTATTTACTGGCGGCAATCATCCCGGTGACCGGGCTAGATGGATCGGCACTATACAGCTTGCGTGGCACACGGCCGGCGAGGAAGGCGTCGCGCCCGGCCTGCACTGCCAACTTCATCGCCCGTGCCATCCGTACCGGGTCTTGCGCGCCAGCAATGGCGGTATTCATCAAAATGCCATCGCAGCCTAATTCCATCGCAATCGCGGCATCAGAGGCGGTGCCCACACCGGCATCCACCAGCACCGGCACCTTGGCGGCTTCGATAATCAGGCGCAGATTCCACGGATTCAAAATCCCCATTCCCGAGCCGATCAGCGAGGCCAGCGGCATAATCGCGCAGCAGCCGATTTGTTCCAGCTCTTTGGCGATGATCGGGTCATCCGAGGTATAGACCATCACATCAAACCCCTCTTTCACCAGCGTTTCTGCGGCTTTCAGGGTTTCGCGCACATTGGGGAACAACGTGTTGGGGTCACCCAGCACTTCCAGCTTTACCAGCCGGTGATCATCGAGCAATTCGCGCGCCAGCCGTAGGGTGCGCACCGCGTCTTCGGCGGTGTAGCAGCCGGCGGTATTGGGCAGATAGGTAAACTGGCTGGGCGGCAGATAATCCAGCAGCGAAGGCTGGCTGGCATCCTGACCGATATTCACGCGGCGAATCGCCACGGTGACGATTTCGGCGCCCGATTCATCCACAGCGGCGCGGGTTTCGGTGAAATCTTTGTATTTGCCGGTACCAACGATCAGGCGGGATTGATAGGTTTTGCCCGCAATTTGAAATGTATCACTCATGATTTACGCCCCTGCGTCTGGATCAAACTGTAGAGATTCACTGCCAGCCACAGGGTATAGCCCTGCAGCCTATTTATTACTTGGCCTCTAGCCAGATACCCTCAACCACCACCCACAGCCACCACCATTTCCAGCACATCGCCGTGCGCGAGCAAAGTGCTGGCATGCTGGCTTTTGGGCACGATATCGCCATTGCGCTCGAGCGCCACGCGTTTGCCAGTGAGCTCAAGGTGTTCGATCAAACCGGCAACGGTCAGACCATCGGGAAATTCGCGTTGTTGGCCATTCAGAGAAAGCTGCATGGGAAAGCCCGCTGTTGTTCTAGAAAACAGCGGCCATTCTAACATGCAGGTGGGATGCTGCCTTGATGCGGCTCAGATTGCGCGAGATTGCCGCGAGGAATCGCGGCGCCCAGCCGGCGGGCACGCCAAGAGATTTAGTTGCGCACGCGCTGCAGGCGATAAACAGTCGGCAAGGCGCGTAAACGCTTGAGCACTTTGGCCAAGTGAATGCGGTTATTCACTTGCAGGGTAAATTGCACGCTCAGATAGCGCTCATGCGACTCCACTGCGTCGCCCATGGTGACGGCAGCGATATTAGCTTCGGCCTCGGCCACTGCCGCAGCCAGCGCCGCTAGCGTGCCGCGCTCGTTTTCAGCCAGCACTTTCACCGGCACATCAAACACCCGCGCCACTTCCGGGTCCCATTCCACATCGATGAGCTTATCGGCGTCGATGCGGCCCTTGGCCACTTGCGGACAATCATGGGTATGCACCACCAGCCCGTGATCTTTCTTCACAAAGCCCAGAATCGGGTCGCCCGGGATCGGATTACAACAGCGGGCAAACTGAATCGCCATACCTTCGGTGCCACGAATCGTCACCGCCATCGGTTTTTTGCCCTGGCGCAGATCATCACTCCATGAGCCCGCGAGCTGCAGCAACCGTTTGGCAACGACTACGGCCAGTTTTTGCCCCAAACCGACATCAGCCAGCACCGCTTCCCGCGATTTCTCGCCACTTTCGCGCAGGTATTTCTCCCACACTTCGTCGCTCACCTGCAGCGGCTGATGCAGCGCCGAGAAGGCCTGGCTGAGCAAACGCTCGCCCAGATGCATGGACTCATCAAAGCGCATGGTTTTCAGGAAATGGCGAATTTGCGAGCGGGCCTTGCCAGTGGTGACAAACGATAGCCAGCTCGGGTTGGGCTTGGCATGCGCGGCCATCACGATTTCCACGTGATCGCCGTTTTTTAGTTTGGTACGCAGCGGTACCAGCTCATGATTCACCTTCGCGGCGATACAGCCATGGCCAACATCGGTGTGTACGGCATAGGCAAAATCCACACACGTCGCGCCATTGGGCAGGCTAAGGATCTTGCCTTTCGGCGTAAACACATACACCTGATCGGGGAAGAGATCGACCTTCAGATGCTCCAGAAACTCGACCGCGTCGCCCGAATCCACCTGTAGCTCCAGCAGCGATTGCAGCCATTGATGCGTGCGTTGCTGTACATCCGAGAAGCTCTCATCGCCGCTCTTATACATCCAGTGGCTGGCCACGCCGGCATCGGCGATGCGGTGCATTTCGGGGGTGCGAATCTGCACTTCAATCGGAGTGCCATAGGGGCCGAACAGCGTGGTGTGCAGGCTTTGGTAGCCATTGCTCTTGGCAATGGCAATGTAGTCTTTAAATTTACCCGGAATCGGCTTAAACAGCGCATGCAAGGCGCCCAGCGCCAGATAGCAGTGCGCGTGATCTTTCACGATCACCCGAAAGGCATAAATATCCAGCACCTCGGAAAAACTAAGGTGTTTTTCCACCATTTTGCGGTAGATGGAAAACAGGTTTTTCTCGCGGCCAGACACCTGCGCCTCGATCTGCTGGGCGGCTAGCTTGGCATTGATGGCATCGAGGATTTTCTGCACCACTTCGCGGCGATTGCCACGGGCGGCTTTCAGCGCTTTGGACAATACATGATGCCGGCGCGGATGCAGGTATTTGAATGCCAGATCATCCAGCTCTTGGTAGATGGCATTAAGCCCGATCCGGTTGGCGATCGGGGCATAAATTTCCATGGTTTCGCGGGCGATGCGCTTTTGCTTATCGACCCGCATTGCATCCATGGTGCGCATATTGTGCAAACGATCGGCCAGCTTGATCAGCATGACGCGCAAATCGCGCGCCATGGCCAGCAGCATTTTGCGGAAGTTTTCCGCCTGCGCCTCTTCTTTGCTCTGAAATTCCAGCTTGTCGATTTTGCTCATGCCATCGACGAGCTCAGCCACCGCTTTGCCAAACTTCTCGGTCAGCTCCAGCTTGGTCACGCCGGAATCTTCCATCACATCGTGCAAAAGTGCACCGGCCAGCGCCTGCGCATCCAGCTTCCATTGCGTGAGAATGCCGGCAACAGCCAGCGGATGGGAGATATAAGGCTCACCCGAGCGGCGCATCTGACCGCGGTGAGCATCTTCTGCAAACAAAAAAGCCGCCCGTAACATCTGGCGGTCTTCTGGTTTGAGATAGGCCGTTTGCTCAGCGAGAAAACGGTTGGCTTGCTCGATTACCTCCGGCGCGGTGGCCAGCGCAGGGACATCTTCAACGACGAGGGGAACCGAGCTTGCCGACATACTGCATTAACCGCGACGGTTCAGGACTTCAACCCCAACCAGGCCCGCTGCCATTTCGCGCAATGCCATCACGGTCGGCTTATCGCGGCCATTGTTTTCAACTTGCGGGCTAGAGCCATTTTCCAGCTGGCGGGCGCGGTAGGCGGCAGCCAGAGTCAGGTCAAATCGGTTTGGGATACGATCCAGACAATCTTCAACCGTAATACGGGCCATAATCTTTTACTCTCCGAAAAATGCTTGGACGGCCGCCAATAGCGGCGAAACCGTGCATTATACCAGCTTGCGCCGGAATTAACCTTTTAAGCTTGAAATCAAGCCTGTATGGCGCGCCGACTGGCGAGCAAGCGTCAGGCGCTGCGCCCGCACCACCGCCACGATATCGCGTACGGCATCATCGATATGCTCATTCACGATCACATAATCAAACTCATCGACGTGGCCACATTCTTCTTTGGCCACGGCCATACGCTTGGCGATCACTTCATCGCTGTCTTTACCGCGATTGCGCAGGCGGTTTTCCAGTGTTTCAAGTGAAGGCGGCAGCACGAAAATGCCAATGGCCTCAGGGAACAAGCGACGCACCTGCTGTGCGCCTTGCCAATCGATTTCCAGCAGAATATCGCGGCCATTGTTGATCACTTCATTGATCCACACTTGCGAAGTGCCGTAATAATTACCGTATACCTCAGCGTGCTCGAGTAATTCGCCGGCATGGATCATGCGCTCGAATTCGCTGCGTTCGACAAAGTGGTAATCCTTGCCATCCACTTCACCGGCCCGCGGCTGGCGAGTGGTGTATGAAACCGACAGTTGCACATTGGCATCGGCCGCCAGCAGCGCTGCGACCAGCGTGGTTTTGCCAGCGCCACTGGGGGCGGTCACCACAAACAGATTTCCTTTGGCCATGGTTGGCTCCTGTGTTTCGAGTTGTCAGCCAGTATAAGTGAACTCGCGCCCGCACGAAAACAAGCGCGAGATTCTGGCGCTGATTATTCGATATTCTGAATTTGCTCGCGCATCTGCTCGATCAGCACTTTGAGTGTCATCGCGACTTTGGTGGTATCGGTCGAAACCGATTTAGACCCAAAAGTATTGGCTTCGCGATTTAGCTCCTGCATCAGAAAATCCAGCCGCTTACCTGCATGGCCGCCTTGCTGCACAATGCGGCGCAACTCGGCCAAGTGAGTATGCAGGCGATCGACTTCTTCCTGTACATCGACTTTTTGCGCAAACAGCACCAGCTCTTGGCGCACGCGTTCATCGTCGGCGCTTCCCAGAGCTTCTTGCAGGCGCTGCTTGAGTTTGTTTTCGTATTCATCAATGATCTGCGGCAGGCGCGGCGCAATTTGCGCCAGTACGCTGCTCATTTCGTCGGCGCGCGCCAGCAAAATCGCGCCTAGTTTCTCGCCCTCACGCCCGCGCGCGGCCACAAATTCATCCAGCGCTTCATCCAAGAGCTGCATCGCCGTAGCGTGCAGTACTTCTGCCGGCAGCGCATCCGACTCAATCACCCCGGGCCAGCGCAAGATTTCGCCCATGCGCAAATCACCCGCCCCCAGTTGATGCTCTTTCACTTGATCGGCCAAGCGCAGTAGCTCGGCCACCAGAGCGTTGTTAAGGCGCAACTGGCTAGCAGCCCCCTCACGGGCATTAAATGCCACCCGACATTCGAGCTTGCCGCGATTAAGCCGGCCACTGAGTTTTTCGCGAATCGCCCCTTCCAGTGCGCGAAATTCCTCTGGCAAACGCAGACTTAGATCGAGAAAACGATGATTGACGGCACGCAGCTCAACCGACAAAACCCCATGAGACAACTCGCGCTGGCTACTGGCGTAGCCGGTCATGCTGAGAATCATAAATTTCCTTTGTAAGAACCCGCTTTACAATTAGCGGGTGGCGACACACAATTTAGAGATACTGCAATTATACCGAAAGCCAAGCATGGCCACCCCAAGCAATCAACCGCTCGCGCGCGGCTACCAGCTGCAAAATTACACCATCGCCAAGCTACTCTCTGCTGGCGGTTTCAGTATTGTGTATCTGGCCCACGATGAGAACGATTATCCGGTCGCCATCAAGGAATACCTGCCCAATTCGCTCGCCCTGCGCAAAGAGGGCGTGGCCGTGCAGGCCACCAGCGAAGAAAATATCGCCCTGTTTCGCCATGGCCTGAAATGCTTCTTTGAAGAAGGCAAAACACTGGCCCGCATTCAGCACCCGAATATTGTCCGCGTGCTGAATTTCTTTCGCGCCAATGAAACCGTGTACATGGTGATGGATTACGAGCGCGGCCGCACGCTGCAAAAGGAAATCCAGCTCAACCACGACCGCGAAGGCGTCGATGAAAAACTGATTCGCAGCGTGTTTTACAACCTGCTCAACGGTTTGCGTGAAGTACACCTGCATAAATTACTGCATCTGGATATCAAGCCGGCCAATATCTATATCCGCAAAGATGGCTCCCCGGTGCTACTGGATTTTGGCTCAGCCCGGCAAACCTTAACCACCGAGCATGCCCGGCTCACCCCGATGTACACCCCGGGCTTTGCCGCGCCCGAGCAATACCGGCGCAAAGATCAATTGGGCCCCTGGACCGATATTTACGGGATTGGCGCCTCGATGTATGCCTGCATTGCCGGCACGGCGCCGCAGCCCTCAGATGCACGCGAAAAAGAAGACAAAGTCCAACGCCTAGATACACTCTACGGCGATCGCTATTCGCCCGAGCTGCTGGATTTAATCCATCAATGTATCGCAGTTGACCCGACGGTGCGGCCGCAAAGCGTGCCGCAAATCCAGAAAGCCTTGCTCGAAGCCGGCTCGCCGCCGCGCAAGAAAAACAATCTGGTGAACTCGATCAAACGCAAATGGGCCGAAATGACTCGCCCGAAACGCAAAGGTGAGGAATGAAATTCACGGTTTTTCAGGATAGCCGCAAAGGCGGGCGTGAATACAATCAAGACCGCGTGGGCTACTCCTACAGTCGCGATGCCTTGCTGCTGGTGGTGGCCGATGGCATGGGCGGGCATTTGCACGGCGAAGTCGCCGCCCAGATTACCGTCGAGCTGCTCACAGATCAGTTTCAGAAAAAAGCCACACCAGTTATTGCTAACCCGGTGCAATTTCTGACCGAGGCACTGCTTAACTGCCACGAAGCGATCTACAACTACGCGATTTCACAGCATTTACTGGAAATCCCCCGCACCACGGTGGTGGCCTGCATCGTGCAGGATGAAACCGCATTTTGGGCTCATGTGGGCGATTCACGGCTGTATCTGATTCGCGATGGCTTTACCATCGCGCAGACGCGCGACCATTCTAAAGTGCAAAAGCTCGTCGAAAACGGGGTGATCTCCGCCGAACAAGCCTTGCATCACGCAGAAAAAAACAAAATCTACAACTGCCTGGGCGGCACTCTGATGCCGGAAATCGAGGTCGGCGGCCGCATGACGCTGTTTGCCGGTGACTGCATTATGCTGTGTACCGATGGGCTGTGGGGCTCGCTGGCCGAAGATGAAATCACCCACTTCCTCAGCTCCTTCCCCGTCATGTTTGCCTTGCCGCAATTACTGGATAAGGCCGAACTACGCGGCGGAAAGTTTGGCGACAATCTCACCGCACTGGGCATCAACTGGCATGAAGCCGACCGCGAAGAAGATAGCGCCTTTGTCTCGACGGTGAAGCTGGATGAAAACACCGTCAGCACGCACATCGATACCCTCGGTAAAGACAAGATCCCCGATATCAGCGACGAAGACATCGAAAAAGCCATCGCCGAGATTCAGGCCGCGATCAACAAATACTCCAAATAGATACGCCACCTAGGTATAGCGCCAGAAGCATTAGTTCAAAATACTTTCCGACATATACCCAATAAAAAACCCGCCTTCCGGCGGGTTTTTTATTGCTGCATGTAATGCATTAGGTACCGATACGGCCACCGTCATCTTTGGTGATCACGATGGTGGCTGAACGCGGACGTTTACCCGCGCCGTAGCCGGCATTGCTTGGCCATTGGCTGGTGTATTTAGTTGGGTCTGCCACGTCAGCCATTTTGGTGCCTTCACCTGGGTGCTGAATATTAATAAACAGCGCCTTGCCATCCGGGGTTTCGCACAGGCCGGTGATTTCACAATCTTTCGGGCCAACCAGGAAGCGTTTCAGCGTATCGGCAGTAGGTGCTGCGCCAACTTGGGTTACCACATCCAGCTTGCTGCCATCGGTTTTGGTGTAGCTCAGCGTTTTGCTCGCGCCATCGCCCTGTTTACCTGGAATCGCGGCCAGCATCATGCAGTTGGTCACATCGGTGTACGAGCCGTCATCGGTTTGAATCCAGCAAATACCTGTGCTCTGGCTAAAGGCCAGGCCGTCCGGCGACGACATATCCTGGTCATCGGTCAGATTCGACAGGTTAACCGTGCCTTTATCCATATCGGCTTCAGCGGCGAACAGATACACATCCCACTTAAAGCTGGTCACGGTTGCGCCTTCTTTGGTGCGCAGGATGTGACCATTCGGGTTACCTTTGCTCTTAATGCCATCAGCATCAGCATAAACACGTGGGTTGGCGCTGTCTGGCACCAGTTTCGGGCTCGCGGCCGCGTTGATATCGCGGTTGCTGTTGTTAGTCAGGGTTTGATAGTAATCACCGGTGACTGGGTGCACACCACCCCACTCTGGACGGTCCATCTTCGTCGCGCCAACCGCATCACCAGCCAGACGGGCGTTGATGCAGATGTCCGCTTGGTCGGCAAAGGTGTAGCCAGCGTAGTTTTTGATCAGCGGGTTGTTCAGCGACAGCTCGATCCACTCACCGCTGCCATCGGCATTGAACTTGGCCACATACAGCGTACCTTCATCGAGGTATTTGTCGCCGATGGCAATGCGATCGCTTGGGTTGGCATCCGCTGCCGACCACACGGCTTTAGACACAAACTTGTACATGTATTCATTGCGCGAATCATCGCCCAGATACACAGTCAGTGGCTTGCCGACAACGGGCAGACCAAACGCAGCACTCTCATGCGCAAAGCGACCCAAAGCGGTACGTTTTTTCAGTGCTTTGGATTTATCGTATGCATCCATCTCGATGATATAGCCTTGGCCATTCATCTCGTTGCGATAGTCATCAGAGCCGTCAGCCGAAGTACCGGTTTTGCTGATATTCCAGCGCGCATACTTGTCGTCTGGACCAGCGGTTTCCCAACCGTGACGTGAAGCCGAACCGGCGTTACGGCCGTACCGTTTCAGTGCAACAACGCTCTTGTCACCACGATTGGTGTCATCCGCGCTGACGCGATAGAAATAACCTGCCCAGTTTTCTTCGCCAGACAGATAAGTGCCCCATGGCGATTTACCGCAACCGCAGTTATTGATCGTACCGCGGGTTTTGGTGCCGGTTGGCGAGAACTTGGTTTTCAACAGCGCGTGGCCACGAGCTGGGCCAGCGATTTCAACTTCGGTCAGCGGCGTCACACGGCGGTTAAAGCTAGAGCCCTGTACAGTCGCCCATTTACGGTTGGTCGCTTTGATTTCAACGACCGACAGGCCGTGGATATCGACTTCTTTATCTACTTCTGCCGCTGGACGTGGCAGGGCTTTGGTGCCGCCATTAGCATGGATAAAGAAAGAAGAAACTTCATCAGTGGTGGCTTCATGGTTCATCGCCAACAGGCCGCGATCAGCGGCAGAGGCGGATGGTTTGCCAGCGGCATCCAGCCCGAACCATTCCATACCGTCGTGGTGATCACCCGCACGGTTATAGAAATCAGCATCAGTGCCGTCGTTTTTGAACGCGGTCGTCGCGGCAGTCAGCGGATCGCCCAGCGCATAGATCACTTGATAGCTGTAGCCCGGTGGCAGTGTTACCACATCCGCCAGTGATTTTGGCACGGCGGTGAAGCCCAGACGGGTTACGATCTGATTTGGCGCAGCCGTAGGTACAGGCGTTGCAGTTGGGGCAGGTGTCGCTCCTGGCACTACATCGCCGCCCGATGAACAGCCAGTCAGGCCCAGGCTCATCCCGCCCAGCACGGCGGCCGCAGAGGCGCCCATACCCAGGAAGCTGCGACGATTCAGCAAGCGCTGTTCGAGTACCGAATCAAACGTCGGGTTGGCAGAGGTGTTGGAATTTTCGTCATTGAAATGATTAGACTTGGACATCGCTCTTACCCTGAAGGGTGGTCAGAAAAAGCGACACTGTAATCAGCAAATATGACAGGAAAATACCAATCAGATGACAGTTTTATGAGAAGCCGACCCGTGTCAGCCTGATGAAATAAATGGGTATAGCTTCAATCCAGAAGATCCTCATAGGCTACGGCCCGATACCCAGCCAGGGTACGCCAGGGCATCGTGGCCGGCATCGGCCGTCGCTCGATGCTAATCCGGTTGAACGACAAGCCATCCAAGCTGCCCGTTTCAATCTGCCGTGGTAGCTGCCAAGCCTGATCCCACAGCACGCGGGTGTACAGTTTATCGCCGCTGCGCTCATACCATTGGCAGCCAGCTGGCGCAGGTTTATTCAGCACCCGCATCTGCTGCAAAGCCGAGCGATCGAGCAAATAAGCCGCATGCTCCCATGAGCCATCAAAACCCAGCCCGGCAAACTCTTCGGTCCGTGGGGTGATGATGGTTTTGGTTTCCTGACGCACAAACTTTAGCTGCGCTTTTTGCTGTGCATCGAGCGCAATCCATTTGGCCGCCAACACAAAATTGGTGTCGTGTTTGTGCTGATGATCCCCCGCCTGATGCACATGCGGTGGGGTGCCGGCCGGCAGGAGCCGCACCGTCCAGACATTACGCCCATCTCGGATGAGGCGCTCTTGAAAGCGGGTTTGTTTTTCCACCCCTTCGCTACTGAGCACTTTACTTTCAAAGGTCATGATCGCGGAGAGTGGCTGCGGCTGGCTGGCAGCGCTGGCGAGGGCGGGCAGCAGTGCCAACCCGATAATTGCACGAATAATAGACATAAACTCAATCATTAAACTCACCCTGCCGCAACGCGGCAGGGCCTGGTTCACTCCACAAGCAGGCGCTTAGAAACCGTAAGCCGACTTCAGCAAGCTAAAGACCTTGGTGTTGTCGATGGTCCCTTTAAAGGTTTTGGAGGCCCCCCCCGCCCCGGTGGCAAACAGCATCACATCGCCACCACCGTGGGTTTCGCTGCCCAGGCGCACCCCGGTTTCCTGCTGATAATCATCGTGCAACACCTGGCTTTTATCTGCATCGCCTTCCAGCAAATTGCTGCGTACCGGTTTGCGATTGGGCCCGTTACCAAACACCAAGGTGGTGTAGTTGTTGCCGTTCACGTCTTTGGATTCAGCGCCGGTTTTGTAGTCTTTCACCGTGCCAAGGATATTGCTGCCCCGCTTGCCATAACCATTGATGGTCATGGTGTGATCATGGTCGGCGGTGACCACGATCAGGGTGTTTTTCAGGCCTGGATCGCGTTTTTGCATTTCATCCAGCGCCGCTTTGATCGCATCATCAAAGGCAATCGTGTCATCCAGTACTTTTTTGGCATTGGTGCCGTGCAGGGCATGGTCAATCCGGCCGCCTTCCACCATCAGGAAAAAGCCTTCGGGTTTCTTGGCCAGGACCTCAATCGCTTTCAAGGTCATGTCTTTCAGGCTTGGCTCATTCAGCTTGCCTTTCACCCGGTCTAGCTCGTATGAGAGATGGCTTTTATTAAACAGCCCCAGCAATTTGCTGGTGTTTTTGCCGTCTACCGCCGCCAGTTGGCTGCCGCTGGCGGCGTAGGTGTAGCCTTTGGCTTGCAACTCGGCAATCAGATCACGGCCATCCGTGCGTACACCTGAGGCACCGGTTGGGCGGAAGAATTGCCAGCCGCCACCCATCAAGACATCCAGCCCATCGCCCAACTTACTGTTGTATCCCAGCCCACCCACCGCGGCCTGCGCGGCAATTGCGTTTTCAGCATCACGGTGGCAAATGTGCGCATAAGTGGCAGCGGGGGTGGCATGGGTAACCGTCGTCGTGGTGACGGCGCCCACGGCTTTGCCCTTGGCTTTGGCAAGCTCCAGAATGGTGTCCACCGGTTTGCCATTATTGGCCGCGCAGGCCGAATCCTTGCCATTGGGCTTGGTTGGCTTGGTATCCGGGCTCATTGAGATGACTTCATTATTCATCTTCACGCCAGTCATATAGGCAGACATCGACGGCGCCGAATCGGTGGTTTGCGCATCATTCGAGAAGGTTTTCACCCGGGCCGTGCGGGTTTTACCATCGAGCTTTTCCATATTCAGCTCGCCTTCTTCTTTGTATTTGTAGATGCGCGCCGCGGTGACGGTGGCCGGGCCCATGCCATCACCCAGGAAGAAAATCACGTTTTTCGCTTCGCCGGCAGCCAGCGACGGTTGCGCAAAGGCAGAAACAAACAAGGCTGCAAGTAAGGTCTTTTTCATCATCATTCCAGAATAAGTTCGGTTGCGCTGCATCACTTACAGGCCCATGGCGCTGCGAATCAGCGAGAAGACTTTGGTGTTGTCGATCACGCCGGCAAATGAATCGGCGTTTTTACCGATCGCGCCCAGAAAGACGTTATTACCACCATGCGTCTCTGCCCCTACCGCGGTTTGAATCACTGCTTCCTGGTGATAGCTATTGGCAAACACCGCCTCATCGGTCAGCGCGGCAAATTTGCTGCGGCTGTCATTCACGCGGTTTTCACCGGTACCAAACCCGATAATGGTGTACGGCATCCCATCGTCGTCTTTGGCGAGGCTGCCATCGCTGTAATTACGCACCAACCCCAGCACCCCAGGGTTGCCCGCGGCAGATTTACCGGTCCGTGCGGCATAGCCATTCAGCACCAGCGTGTGATCATGGTCGGCGGTAACGACGATCAGGGTGTTTTTGAGTTCCGGATCGGTTTTCTTCACTTCGGCGATCGCGGCTTTAATCGCGTTATCAAAGGCCACGGTGTCTTGCAGCGCTTTCTTGGCCGTGGTTTCGTGCAGCGCATGGTCAATGCGGCCACCTTCCACCATCAGGAACATGCCTTTGCTATTCTTTTGCAGACCCTGAATGGCTTTCACCGTCATGTCGGCCAGGCTTGGCTCTTTGGCAGGGTCGCGATCCAGGTCGTAGCTCATATGGCTTGAGCTAAACAGACCAAACATTTTCTTGGCCGTTTTTGGGTCCAGCTGATCGAACTCGGCTTTGTTACTGGCAATGCTATAGGCATTCGCCTTCATTTCGGCGATCAGATCGCGGCCATCGGCGCGTTTGCCCCCCGCGGCGGTGGGCTTGAAGAATTGGCTACCGCCCCCAAACACCACATCCACGCCATCGAGTAATTGCCGATTAAAACCGCTCTTGTCATCGCCAGGCACCAATTGGGCGGCAATGTCGTTTTCCGCATCGCGGTGGCAAACGTGGGCATAAGTGGCTGCTGGCGTCGCGTGGGTAATACGGGTGGTAGTCACCACGCCGGTGGCCAGGCCCGCGGCTTTGGCGATTTCCAGCAAAGTGGTCACCGGCTTGCCATTGCTACTGCCGCAATTGCTGGTCAGGTCTTTATTCGGGTCTTTGGCCAGCGTGTCTTGCGACATGGAAATCACTTCGTTATTCATCTTCACGCCGGTCATATACGCCGCCATTGACGGCGCCGAATCGGTGACTTGCGCATCATTGGAGAAGGTTTTAACGAAGGCGGTTTCGGGCAGGGTATCGATGGTGAGCTCACCGTCTTCGCCCACGGCGTAGATCCGCGCCGCAGTCAGGGTAGTCATCCCCATCCCGTCGCCGAGGAAGAAGATCACATTTTTCGGTGTGCTGGCCTGCGCAACCGGCGTGGCGCTTGGCGTAGGGGCAGGATTGGTGACGGAGGAACCGCCACATGCGGACAAACCGAGCGCAATGGCGCTCACCATTAATAGTTGTTTCATAAGGCTCTCCCAAAGGTACGCACAGCTTAGGCGAGAGACACTTACAAATTGGCGACAGGCAGGTGACCGTTTGGTGACCCGCTTGATCTAGATCAGACGCAGCGCAAACAGCGCTGATGGGCTTAGCGCAGGTATTTATTCACCGCCGCATTATGCTCATCAAGGGTATTTGAAAATTGGCTAGATCCATCGCCGCGTGCCACGAAATACAGGGCGGAGGTATCTGCAGGCTGGGTGGCGGCCAACAAAGCAGCCTCGCCCACCATGGCAATCGGTGTGGGGGTGAGGCCATTACGGGTATAGGTGTTATACGGGGTATCGGTGCGTAAATGCGCCTTGGTGATGTCCCCGGCAAAGCTCTCCCCCACGCCATAAATCACCGCCGGATCGGTTTGCAGACGCATGCCCAGCTTCAGCCGATTGATAAACACGCCGGCAATCAGCGGCCGATCGGCCGCGCGGCCGGTTTCTTTTTCCACCAGCGAGGCCAAGATCAAAGCTTCATAGGCATTTTTCAGCGGCAAATCGGGCTTGCGCGCCGCCCAGGCCGCTTCCAGCTTGCTTTGCAGGCGCTGATGCGCGCGTGCCAGCAGTTTTAAATCCGAGCTACCGGCCTCGATCTGGTAGGTATCGGGGAAAAACAGCCCTTCGGGCGAATCGGCCACAATCCCGAGGCGCGCCAGAATTTCGGCATCGCTCAGCTGGGCGATCTCATGCTTCAGATGCGGATTGGCCAGCAGGGTTTTCTTCACTTCCCGCCAGTTCCAGCCTTCCACCAGCGTTACCATCAGCTCATCGGTATCGCCCTTGCTCAGCTTGCGCAGCAACAGCCACGGCGATATATCCGCCATGATGCGATAGCGGCCGGCTTTTAATTGCGTATCTTTGCCGCTGGCGCGCGCCAGCCAGACAAATAGCGTGGGCGAATCCAGCGCCCCTTGTGCTTGTAATTGCTGCGCCAATTGCTGCACCGTACCCGGCTCCAGCTGCACATAGCCGCCTGCCGGCTTGGGCTGCGGCTCGGTGGCCCAGCTATACAGCCAGCCGCCCAAGAGCACGCCACAGACCAAGAACCCCAACAGCGCAAAGCCGGCCACACGGCCCCAGAAGGACGGCCGGCTAACCGGTTTGGCCCCTTTGGGCGCACGGGGTGACGGGGTGGCTTTAGCAGATCGGGCCACGGTGGTTCTCCAGCAGCGATGAGTTAGTTAGGCTCGGCCGCAGGGCCGGCGGTTTTTTGCGCTTGTTTAAGCGCGTAGAATTTTTGCACATTGGCCAGTTCGCGCGAGCGAAACATCGGCGGCAGGCTTTTCCAGATCAGCTTGCCGTAGTGTTTTTCAACCAGGCGCGTATCGGCAATCATCAAAATGCCGGTATCGCTTTCATCGCGAATCAGCCGCCCCGCACCCTGCTTAAGGGTAATGGTGGCATTGGGCAATTGATAATCCATAAACGGGCTACGGCCGGCCTTGGTAATTTGCTCCATCCGCGCCGACAGCACCGGATCATCCGGCGGCGAGAACGGCAACTTGTCGATCACCACCAAGGATAACTGCTCGCCGCGCACGTCGATCCCTTCCCAGAAGGTTTGGCTCGCCACCAAAATCGCATTGGGCGAACGGCGAAACTGCTCCAGCAGCTCGGTACGCGAGGTACTGCCTTGCAAAAACACCGGCCAATCCAGATTGGCGGCTTTCAATTTTTCCAGCACCAGCTCGTGCGCTTCGCGCATGGCTTTCAAACTGGTAAACAGCAAAAACGCATGCCCTTGAGTGAGCTGCAGCAAAGGCCAGGCTTTGTCGATTACGGCAGGGGTATAGCTCGGCGTATTCGGTGGCGGCATGTCTTGCGGCACATACAGTACCGCCTGCTGCTTGTAATCAAAGGGGCTATCCCAGGTGGCCGTTTCGGCTTTCCATAGCCCCAGCTCATGCTGAAAATGCGTAAATTGATTGTTCACCGCCAGCGTGGCCGAGGCAAACACCCAGGCGCGGGGATGAAAATTTACCTGCTTCTGGAATAAATCGGCGATGTTCAGCGGCGTAACATGCAGCATAAAGCCATGCGGGGTGACATCGATCCAGTGCACGGTTTCGGTTGAGTCTTCAGCTTGCCATTCGGTCAGCAAGCGCGCCATTTCGCTCGCGCGCTGATAGCATTTTTCCAGCCCTTCGGCCCGCTCGGCCTGCTTGGCCAACAGATCGGTCAGGGTATTGAGCGCCGCTTGCAGCGCCAAAAGCTGCGGGTAAAACTCTTTATTGGCTGCGGCGAGCTCATGTTGCGGCAAACGCAGCTGATCTTTAAAGGTGAGCCGCAGATCTTTCACGCTTTTTTCCAGCGCTTCGGCGGCATTGGGCAAATGGATAAAATCTTTGGCCACTACCAGCGCCTCGGCGCGGGCATCGCGGGCCAGCTCAACAATCTGGCCGCTGGTGAGTGTATCGCCAAAAAACAGGCTGGCGACTTCGGGCAGCTGATGGGCCTCGTCGAAAATCACGGTATTACAGGCGGGCAACAGCTCGCCTGCCCCTTCATCGCGCAGCCAGACATCGGCAAAAAACAGATGGTGATTCACCACCACCACATCGGCTTCTTGCGCCTCGCGGCGGGCTTTGAGCACAAAGCATTCTTTGTGGCTGGGGCAATCCTGGCCCAGACAATTATCGCGGGTGCTGGTGACATGCGCCCAGATCGGCGCGTCTTCCGGCACGCCCGGGCAACTGGCTTTATCGCCTGATTGCGTGGCTTTGGCGTAGCGTTTTACTTTTTGCAAATCCACCACATCTTCGCGGCGCATAAAGCGGCCTTCATGCTCGGCGCGCTCCAGATGATAGTGGCAAACGTAGTTCGAACGCCCCTTCAACAGCGCCACCGTCACCGGCACTTTCAACACATCGCGCACGCTCGGGATATCGCGGTTAAACAGCTGATCTTGCAGCGTTTTGGTGCCGGTCGAGACAATCGTTTTGCCGCCCGACAGTAGCGCGGGTACCAGATAGGCAAAGGTTTTGCCGGTGCCGGTGCCGGCCTCGGCAATCAGCTGGCCTTGGCTCTCAATGGCATTGGCCACCGCCTGCGCCATTTCCAGCTGGGGCTGGCGCAATTTATAGCCGGGAAAGGCGGCGGCAAACGGGCCGTCGTCGGCAAAGGCTTCCTCAAGCGTCATCAACAGGCTCTAACTATCAGACAAAAATCAGCACCCGATTGTAGCAGCCAGCCCAGCCAAAAACGCATTATTGCGCCATGGGTGGCAAATTAAACCCGATCACATCCATGCCTAGCACACCCAGCACCATACTCTGATGCAAAGGCTGCACCTGCGGCGCGGCCTGCTGCGTACCGGCCGCTGCGCGCGCGATCAGCAAGGGCAGAAAGTGCTCGATGCTCGGATGCGCCCGCCGCGCGTGGCGCAGCTGTTGCTCCCATTGCAGCCAGCCATCTTTACCCTGGGTATTGAGCGCAGCATAAGTATCCGCAATAAACTCAGCCGCATACTGCTCTAGGGTATACTCTGTCGAGCCCGCCGTAGCAGTTGGCGACATCCGGGCAAAGGCATCGCGCAAATTATGTGTAATGCTGCCGGATGTAACGAGCAACACATCCGGAGGTAGCAGCGCTGCCAGCTGCTCGCCCAACTGCCAATGGTGCAAATTATCGAGCGGAAATGCCAGCGAGACCGTCACCACCGGCACATCGGCCAGCGGGTAGATTAATTTGAGCGGCACCCACGCGCCGTGATCCAGCGCCGGATCATCGCTCACCGCCACCGGCATACCCGCCGCCGCCAAACCCTGCGCAATCTGCATGGCCAGCGCCGGCGCGCCTTGCGGCCGGTATTGCAGCTGATACAACTCGGGCGCAAAGCCGCTAAAGTCATGCCATTCCTGCCACTGCGCGGCGGTGCCCACCACCGTTTGCCGCGCGATATTGTGCGCCGAAATCAGCACAATTGCCCGCGGCCGCGGCAGGCGCGCGCCCAGCCCGGCCAGAAAATGCCGCGCCGGAATATCATCGATCACCGTCGACGGTGCGCCATGACTAATAAACAAACTGGAATGGGTAAACATGGTGTGCTGCCAAGGAAAATTGAATCAAGCCATGATACGGCGTTCGCAATTCGGCCGCGGCGAAGAGATTTGAAGCTCTTATGCAAAAGCTTTGAAGTGCGGCCCCGATGCTGACTGCCACCTAAGGTCGAGCACATCAGGCATGCTCACTGCTCTGCTCATCAATCAAGCGCCCCAAGGTTTGCATCGCCAGCTCAAACTCGGCGCCCCACTGGCCGCCAAAATTGAGCCGCATGCAGTGCTGAAACGGCGGCTGGCCGAGAAAATAGGCCCAGGGGCAATGCTGATACCGTGGGCAGCGGCCTGACGATGTAGTTGTAGCGTGTCAAAGCCGGCGGGGAACTCTAGCCAGACAAAATAGCCGCCTTGCGGGCGGGAGACACGCACGGCCGGCGGGAAATACCGGCGAATCGCGTCATTCATCAGCGCCAGCTGCCCTTCCAGTACATGCCGCAGTTTGCGCAGATGTTTGTCATAGGCCCCAGTTTGCAGATAATCGGCCAGCGCCGCCTGGGCAGGCACGCTGGCCGAGAGCGTGGTCATCAGCTTGAGCTGCTCCACTTGGCGAGCGAACCGGCCGGGCGCAATCCAGCCAATGCGGTAACCGGGGGCCAGGCATTTGGAAAAAGAGCCACAATGCAGCACCCAGCCAGCGCGATCAAACGCCTTGGCAGGCAAGGGCTGGCGCTGACCAAAATACAGCTCGCCATACACATCGTCTTCAATCAGCGGGATCTGCCGCGCGCTGAGCATCTGCACTAAGCGCTGCTTTTTCTCGTCGCTCAGGCTCACCCCCATCGGGTTTTGAAACGAGGTCATCAACCAGCAAGCCTTGATCGGGTGCGCGGCCAACAGCTCGGCCAGTACGTCCAGATCCAACCCTTCTTTTGGGCACACCGGAATTTCAATTGCTTTCAGCTTCAGCCGCTCAATCGCTTGCAGCGCGGCATAAAAGCCTGGCGACTCAATCGCCACCAGATCGCCCGGCTGGGTGAGTGCGGCCAGCGCCAGATTAAGCGCCTCGAGCGCCCCATTGGTAATGATGATCTGATCGGCGGGCTGGGCAATGCCCAAACCCAAATAGCGCAAGGCGATTTGCTGACGCAGGGGTAAATGCCCCGGCGGCAGGCTGGCCACGGTTTCCCAAGGATCGATAAAGCGAGCGCTACTGGCCAGCGATTTGGCCAGCCGCGGCAAAGGAAAATGCCGTGGCGATGGAAAGGCCGAGCCCAGCGGCACCACGGCCCGGTCTTGCGCCGCCCCCAGAATCGAAAATACCAGCTGACTGATATCCACTTCGGCCGGCGGCAAGGTAGTGGCGTGCGTTTGTGGCTCGGCCAGCGGGGCGCTGGCTTGGCCGCGCACAAAATAGCCCGAGCGCTCATGCGCGCGCACCAGCCCGCGATCTTCCAGCCGGTGATAGGCGGCAAAAATCGTCGCCGGGCTCACCTGATGCTGGGCGCGTAGCTTGCGCACCGAGGGCAAGCGCGTGCCGGGCGGCAAGGTGCCATTGCGAATATCGGCGGCCAACAGCTCGGCCAGGGCTTCGTAACGTTTCATCAGCATTTTCCACGGCAGGTGCAGTGCAGCCAACTGCACATCTGATACGCATTTTGCCGCAGTTTCTGATTCTGTTCTGGTTTTTTGCGCGCTTGCATACTGCGGCTATTTGCTTGCAGCCAGCCCTGCGCTGGCAGGATACGCCCAATGTCGACTTCATCTGTCCAGACCATTCATTTTCAACCGCGCAATAAAATCTACCCACGCTGGGTGCATGGGCGGTTTAACCGCTGGCGCATTGCCTGTGTGCTGCTCACCCAGCTGTTTTTTTATGGTGTGCCGTGGCTGCAGATCAATGAGCGCCCCGCCATGCTGTTCGATCTGGCGCACAGCAAGTTTTATGTATTTGGCCTGGTGCTGTTGCCGCAAGATTTTGTTTATCTGATGGCGCTGTTGCTGGTGTCGGCCTTTGGGTTATTTGTCTGGACCGCGATTGGCGGGCGCTTATGGTGTGGCTACGCCTGCCCGCAAACGGTCTATACGCAGCTGTTTTTGTGGCTTGAACACCTAAGCGAAGGGGATCGCTCAGCACGAATCAAGCTGGATCGGGCGCCGTGGGGCCTTGCCAAACTCGCGCGCAAAGGCCTGAAACATAGCCTCTGGCTGGCGCTCTCGCTCTGGACGGGGATTACTTTCGTGGCCTATTTCACCCCGCTAAGCGAGCTGTTGCCGGGGCTGGCTAGCTTCAGCCTGGGGCCGTGGGATAGTTTCTGGATTGGCCTGTACGCCCTAGCCACCTATGGCAATGCCGGCTGGCTGCGCGAGCAAGTGTGCCAGCATATGTGCCCGTATTCGCGCTTTCAGAGCGCGATGTTTGATGACAACACCCTGATCATCAGTTACGACGCCGCCCGGGGCGAGCCGCGTGGCCCGCGCGCGATTGGTCAAGACCCCAAGCTACTGGGCTTGGGCGAATGTGTATCGTGTACCTTGTGTGTGCAGGTGTGCCCGACCGGAATCGATATTCGCGAAGGGCTGCAATACGAGTGCATTGCCTGTACCGCCTGTATTGATGCTTGCGATCAGGTGATGGATCAGGTGGGGTATCCGCGTGGTTTGATTCGCTATACCACCGCCAATGAACTGGCGCAGCAGCCGCAGCGACTGAGCGGCTGGCAACAGCTGCGGCGCCCACATGTGGCGCTCTTTAGTGTGGCGCTGCTGCTGGTGCTGGGTTTGAGCGCTTATACGCTCAGTACGCGTCAGCCGCTGAAGGCGAATCTGGTGCGCGAGCGCAATACGCTGGCGCGCGAATTAGCCGATGGCAGCACTGAAAACCTGTACCGGCTGCAATTACAAAACACCGCCGAACAAAACCGCCGCTATCAGCTGCGGGTTACCGGCCTGCCGGGGCTGCACGCCGAAATTGATCAGGCCCAGACGTTGGAGCTCGCCGGCACCGAGAGCCGCGAATTTGTGGTGCGCGTAAAGACGGCCACGCCACCCGGCCCGGGCGCACACCCGGTGCTGTTTCAGCTGACCGCCGCGGATGATCCGGCGGTGCACATCAGCGAAAGCGCCACTTTCTTCGGCCGCTAGGCAAAAAAAAA
>NZ_JTLG01000034.1:0-8345 GCF_000799095.1 Chitinibacter sp. ZOR0017
AAATCCGGCCACCTGCACCACCACGTCCACGCCGCGAAAAGCTGGGAAGCGGGTAGCAACACCGACACGGACGGCAGAACAAAATCCGAAAACCAAGCAGGCCAACAACCGCTACTAATGATCCACGGCCAGGACGGCCTCGCGCTCACCACGCCACAGAGCCTCACGCAAACCGCTGGCAGCAACATCGACCAAGTCGCGCAGCGAGACAGCAACCAAACCACCGGACGGCGCTGGATTCACAATGTTGGTCAGCACATCAGTCTGTTTGTGAGCGGAGTGAAAGACAAAGTTGCGCTCAAACTGATCGCCGCGAAGGGCAAGGTGCAAGTTCAAGCGCAGAGTGATGATGTGGAGATCACTGCGGATAAAAACATCAAAATTACCGCCATTAAAGAAAAAATTGAGATCGTCGCTGGCGATGAAGTGCTGCTTGCCTGTGGTGGCGGATATATTCGGCTAAAAGGCGGGAATATCGATATTCACTGCCCTGGGGAAGTGAGTGTTAAGGGGGTAAACCACGTATTAAGTGGCCCAGATCAATTAAACATGCCGTTGCCGAATCTACCCAAAAACCAATTTACACCACCAAATAGTCACCCTTTTTCGGAATAAGCGGATCAAAGCATGATTATCAGCCCCCCTATTCTCAAAACACCTCAAGGTAATGCCACTGATGAAGAGTGGTTAGCTAGTTTGATGCCTTTTTCTGCTCTGGGAGGTTTTCCTATTTCTAGTCGCCTGGCTTGGCATGGCGGCCAGCATATTGAACACACTGATACCGGGGCAAAGGCCGAGCCAGTGCGTGCGATAGCAGATGGAGAGGTTGTATATTGGCGTCAGCCATCCCCTGAGGCAGCCAAAAAACCGCTTGCATATCAAGGCGAAACGGATAATGGCTGTGTTGTGATTAAACATAACACTGAAATTGGGGAAGGAGAAGAAGGTCAGATTGAGTACTACTCAATTTACATGCATTTAAAACAAGTTTTTGTTAAAAAAAAGCAACTCGTAAACCGAAAAGATAGTTTAGGTACTGTTGGTAGTTGTAATGGCAAAAATGCCATGCATTTAGAAATTATTTGTGATGACACCAATTTAAAAAAAATAGTCGGTAGAGATTCTGGCCCATTGGATGTCAGCAAGGATGGTAGAAAAAACATTGTTTATGGTGACATACATTTCTATTTACCCCCAGGAACTCCATTTTTTTCAGCCATTACATCTCCACAAGCTCGCACAGGAAGTGGGGCTCCTATCTATACATCCGACACTGCATTGTATGTAACGATGAGATTTGAACGAGGAGAATGCAAATTATCAACTAGGCAAGAAAGCTCGCAACAACAGGCTTTATTTATCGAATGCGGAAAAGAATTGGCTAATAGAGATGCCAAGTACGAATACAATCTTTACAGCAAGGCAAAAGCATTAGGAAGTGCTTTTAATGTCGCAGCTAGCTCGGCCTATGAACTGCTAAGGTTTGGTCGCGTGGTGAACATTGAAAATGAAAATTCAATAGAGCCTGGTACGGTTCCACATTGGCATGAAGTAAATATACCAAGTGGTAAAGGGTGGGTAAATTTGAATGCGGTGGGGGTTAAAAAATTCAGCGATGCAGACTTTCCTCACTGGCTAGGATGGCATCTGATTGAGGATGACCCTACTCTTGATAGTCAGTGCAACTCCTCTGCAATTAAAAAAATACTTACAGACGATAAAGAAAAAGAAGAAAGAAAAGGACAATTTCCAACCAAATTAAATAACCCAGATATTCAATTTCGGCTTTCTCGTACAATTTGCAAATTCCCAACAGAATGGGAAAAAGGGACAATTGATCAACGTTACGCTTGGTTAAAGAATGATAGCGTCGCGCTTAATGAATCAATGACCGAGGATCAATATTCTGAATTTAAATCACATGTTGAGTTATTATCTTTTTGGGAAGAGTCTGCACTTGCTGTAAGCAATATTCACTGGCACTTTCACCCCAAGTCATTTATCGCACATTTTAAGAAGTGTGGCTGGATGGGTAAAGACGACATAGTCAGATTAACGCGTAAGACATTACCCAATCCAAGCTCGACAACTAAAGAAGATAAAAACAGTGCTTTGACAAAAGAAAAAATTTACGATTACCTTTCAAATGCAACAACAAAGAGGCCAGCACAATTATACCCAAATATATCTATTACAATGAGAAAGTACTCCATAGTTACTCCTTTACGAATATCTCATTTCTTCTCTCAGCTAGCCGCAGAAACAGGTAGATTAAAAGAAATGGTGGAGGCCGGCCCTGATTCATACTTTGAAAAATATGAGCCCGGAACGGATCAAGGTAAAAAACTAGGAAATAAATATAAAGGTGACGGGTTAAAATTTAAAGGAAGAGGACTTATCCAGCTAACTGGCAGAGATAATTATTTTAACTATGGATGTTATAAAAAGATCGAGCTATCAGAAAACAATCAAGTTAATACTTTATTAACGAATGCATATAAAACATGCGATGCCGCTGGTTATTTTTGGGCTTCCAAACAAAGAAACAAGAAGGACAGCAAAGGGGAATTGACTCCCATGGGCGACCTAGGAATAAACTCATGGGCTGACAAAGGTTATGATTCAAACTCATCTAAGCAAGTAACAAAGTGCATTAATACGGGAGCTTATCATTTTGATGAAGTTCGCTGGCCATGTTTTGAACATGCATGGCACGTAACAAATGACGAAACAAATACACCTAACAACTTTAAGCCAATTGGAGATTAACCATGAAAATACTTTTAGTTGTATTAATATGTATTTCAAGTAACTTATTTGCAGCAAATCGAGTGCAGTATTGCAATGGAATGTTTAGCTTTGTTCCGACAAAGAATATAGACATTAACTTCATCAAGGCACAATCGACTGCAGCCAATTGCAAAAACGAATTGAAGATAAAATTAAAAGGAAACAGAAAAATAGTTCAACTCAGCTTTCCAAGCGAAAGCAACCAGTTAAGCATTGAACCCTCCACCAGCGAAGATTTTATTGCCAAAAAAGAAAAAAATGACATAGTGATAAATCAAAGATATTTACTAAACACCCCCAATGGGGATGTTAAGATTGAAACATTTATCACCCTTAAAAGCGGTAACAGTGTTGATTCCATAGAAAAATATTTTTACTTCTCCAAAAAAGATACTTATTCAATTTATGCCACTTACAAAATAAACCCTGAAAACAAAGATGAGGCAACCATGTTGAATGAACTAGAGATATTCTTCTTATCGCTAAGAGTTGACTGGAATTGATTTTTGCAGACTTACAGCAACAAAGATTCAACTGGAAAAATTATCAATGTTTGCAAAATTAGATTTATATTTCGAAAATATAGAACACTGATCCGCAAGAAAAAATTTCACTCAAACTGATTATGCCTTCCAAAAGGTTAGTGGTTTGAGTGACTAAAACTCGAATCATAATTTTAACTCGCCATTAGGCGCTTAATAAGTACGGATTACGTCTCTATGTCCACCCCTCTCAAATCCCTCATCAACCGCCTCACCCCCACCGCGCGTCGTGCGGTTGAGGAGGCGGCTAGCCGCGCTTTGTCGCGTAGCCATTTTGAAATTGAAATCGAGCACGTGGTGCTCGCGCTGCTGTCGCAAGACGATAATGCCGGCGTGGCGGCTTTGCGCTCACTCGGTAGCAATATCGAGCAGATCGAGCGCGAGCTGGATCGCGCTTTGGAGCAATTTCGTACCGGCAATACGCGCAACCCCGTGTTGTCGAGCTTGCTGCCGAAATGGCTGGAAAAAGCGTGGTTGATGGCGAGTACTGAGTTTGGGCAGGATGATGTCTCGACGCTCGATTTGCTGCTGGCTCTGGTGCGCGATGATGCGCTGAAGGCAACGATTCATAGCAGCGCGGCGACGCTGGCGCGGATTGATTCGCAACGGGCTATTGGCGGGTATATCGCGCTACGCCAGCATGGAAATGAACTAGCGAGCAATACCTCGAATGTGGCTACCGAAGAACAAGACGATGGCCATGTACCCGTTGCCCCCATGGCGCGCAAAGGTAGCCCGGGGCTGGATAAATACACGATTGATCTCACCGGACAGGCCAAGGCGGGCAAGATTGATACCGTGCTCGGGCGCGATGCTGAAATTCGCCAGATGATCGATATTTTGCAGCGCCGCCGCCAAAATAACCCGATTTTGACTGGCGAACCAGGCGTCGGTAAAACCGCCGTCGTTGAAGGCTTGGCGCTTAAAATCGTGAGCGGCGAAGTGCCGCCGGTGTTAACTGGCGTGACTTTGCGCACGCTCGACTTGGGGCTGTTGCAAGCGGGCGCGAGTGTCAAAGGTGAGTTTGAAAACCGTCTGCGCCAAGTGATCGACGAAGTTAAAGCCAGCCCGGTGCCGATTATTTTGTTTATCGACGAAGCGCACACGCTGATTGGCGCCGGTGGTGCTGCGGGGCAGAACGACGCGGCCAACTTGCTCAAGCCCGCCTTGGCACGTGGCGAGTTGCGCACCATCGCGGCGACAACATGGGCTGAGTACAAAAAATATTTCGAGAAAGACGCCGCGCTGGCGCGCCGTTTCCAAGTCGTCAAAATCGACGAACCTGCGCCCGAAATCGCGGTGCAAATGGTGCGCGGCATTACCGAGGCGATGGCCAAACACCACAATGTGGCGATTATGAACGAGGCGATTGTGTCGGCGGTGAATTTATCCAGCCGCTACATCATCGGCCGCCAGTTGCCCGATAAAGCGATCAGCGTGCTCGATACCGCGTGCGCGCGCGTGGCGCTTTCCCGCGCTGGCCGCCCTGCGCCGATTGAAGACGTTGAAGTGCTGATTGCCAATATCGAGCGCGAAGTGAAAGCGCTGCAAGCCGAGGAAGGCCACGCCGAGCGCATTGCCGAATTGACAACGCAACGCGAAGCGCTGGAAGGCGACTTGCAAAACCTCGTCGTCGCGTGGGAAGCGCAGCAAGCGGTGATTGCCGAGATCGAAGCCTTGAAAGCGGCTTCTGATGCTACGAGTAAACCCAAGACAGAGAGCAAAGGCAAAAAAACCAGCCCATTGCAGGCCAAACGCGCCGAGCTGCGCGCCTTGCAAAAAACCTTGCCACTGGCGTACGAATGCGTCGATGAAAATGTTATCGCCGACGTGATTTCGGGCTGGACCGGTATTCCGCTCGGCCGCATGGTTAGCAACGAGCTGGAGCAAGTACAAAAGCTGGCGGGGCTGCTCGCCGAGCGCGTGATCGGGCAAGATCATGCCTTGGCGCAAATCGCCGAGCGCGTGCAAATCGCCAAAGCCAATCTGGATGACCCCAGCAAACCCAAAGGCGTGTTTATGCTGGTCGGCCCATCGGGCGTTGGCAAAACCGAAACGGCGTTGGCCTTGGCCGAATCACTGTACGGCGGCGAGCGTAATCTGATCACGATTAATATGTCCGAATACCAGGAATCGCACAGTGTGTCGGGCTTGAAAGGCTCGCCACCGGGCTATTTGGGCTACGGCGAAGGCGGCGTATTGACCGAGGCGGTGCGTCGTAAGCCGTATTCGGTGGTGCTGCTCGATGAAGTCGAAAAAGCGCACCCAGACGTGCTCGAGTTGTTCTTCCAAGTGTTTGATAAAGGCATTCTGGAAGATAGCGAAGGGCGCGAGGTCGACTTTAAAAACACGATTATTTTGCTAACCAGCAACGCCGGCACCGATTTGGTGATGCGCGCTTGCGACGGCGGCGTGACGGTGGGTGAAGAAACGCGCGACCCAACGGCGGAAGACTTGGTTGAAATCCTGCGCCCTACTTTGCAAAAAACCTTCAAGCCAGCGTTCCTGGGCCGTTTAACCATCGTGCCTTACTTCCCGATTGGCGATGAAGTGCTGCGCCTGATTGTGAAGCTGAAATTGAGCAAAATCGCCAAGCGCATCGCGCAAAACCACGGCGCGGTGCTCGATTATCCAGATTCGCTGATCGACGCGATTGCCGATCGCTGCATGGACGTCGATAGCGGCGCACGCGATGCCGATGCAATCCTCACACGCACCGTGCTCGCCAAAATTTCGGCCGATTTGCTGGCACGGATGGCGAGCGGCAAGCCGGTGAAGAAAATCGCGCTGTCGCTCAAGGGTGACGAGATCAAAGTGAAATTGAGCTAGAACATGCTGGGTACTTTAGGTTTATTTGGCGGGCTGTTCACAGCATGGTGGGCATTGCTCTGGTGGGTGTTACCCGTGAGTTGGCAAACCATTAGCCCAAGTGCGCTGCTCATGCTGCACCTGCTTCCCCCCATAGGGATTGGCGCTGCATGGCATAGCTGGCGCTGGTGGCAAGCAAGAAAGGAGCAGGCAGCAACAGCAGCCGCGGCTGAGTCAGCCGAAGCAGAGCGGGCAGCACAGCGTGCGGCTGCACGAGATAAGCACTACCAGCAATTGGCAGCCCGGCAGCAAACTTTGCCATGCCGCGGTGTATGGGCGCACGTCTTAGCGACACGAGATGAACCCAGTTGGTTGCATGAGCTGCCCGATGGTTGTTTCTGGCAAACACAATTGCCTGATGAAATCGATGATGATCTTTCCTGGCCCGATGCATTGGCGCATCAGCTGGTAAGCTTACTCAGCGAAGTTTATGCTTTGGCGCCAGGCGCAGCATGGCTACCGCATTTATATGAAGCACACCCGGAAATCGAAGGCCGCGAGCAACTGGAAATCTACCGCCGTGCCCAACAATCAACTGCTGAGGGGCAACTATTTGATGAGCCACATGAAGCGGATTGTCGGTTTTTACCTGGCTCTGGCGCAATTGCAGAGCGAGTACAACAGGTCTTGCAGCAAAATCCGCATTGGCCAGGCGTATTAATCTGTGCCGTAGATAGCCCGTATATTGCACAGCAAGCACTTGATGAATGGGATGAACCTAGCGAAGCACAAATAGAGCTCGCTCGTTGGGAAGGGGCACCAGGCCAAGCCAGTATTGCCCTACTCTTTTTGCGCGATATGCTGCCTGAGCCACAGACCACAGATAGCGGTGCTCCACAATCAGCCGTTGATCCTTACACTCCGTATTGGGAAAAACAAGCCACCTATGGTGATGAGCGCTGGGGACGTGTGCCAACCAGCTGGCAAAGCAGCTTGTATGAATTACCCGTTGTCGGCTTGCTCTGCCCGGCGCAAGAAGGTGAATTAAGCGAAAAGTCGGTAATGCAAGCCAGCCGCCAAGTGCAACACCTCTTAGCCGAAGCGCTATTAGATGCAGCATTGCGCGATTACCCGTTTAGTAGCGAAGATGCCGAGCCAGCCAAAGATTGTGCGGAACAAATTGCTTGGCTGGTTCATAACAGTGGTGATGCCGATGTAGGTGGCACGCGCCTGGCCGCATTATCAACGGCATTGCATTATTTCGGCATCAGCCTCAACCCGATTGATGAAGCCAGCAACTCAGTGCGTGACTGGGGCAACGTTGGTTGCTGCCGCGGACTACTACATAGTGCACTCGTGCTCACCCACAGCGCTCGGCTACAAGCGCCGGCTGTTCTTGGCCATTTCGCAACTGAACGTATTACCATCAGTGTTGGCAAGCCTACCGAGGTCAATGCATGAAGAAAGCAATTCGCTTAGGCGATCCAACCAGCCATGGTGGCACAGTAATTAGTGCACAACCCAAAACTGTGTTGTTTGGCAAACCAATTGCCGTATTAGGCGATAAAGTGGCCTGCCCTATTCCGGGCCACGGCGTCTGCCCAATTGTCGAAGGCGATCCAAGCTGGCTGGTTGGCGGCAAGCCGGTGGCACTAGAAGGACACAAAACTGCCTGCGGCGCAGCCTTGATATCCACCCTGCCCCCGGTTGAAAAAGGCTAATCATCGCCGCTGGCTTAGCGAATTAGCACACGTGGTTCACCGATCCAAAAAATCTAGATCCGATACTGTGAGTTGGAAAACCATGCCAAGCTGGAATGAAAAACTACATGCTCGGAAGGTGCCATAACTGAAGCGACTCAAAAAATCGGTGGCGGGCATGCCCGCCGGCGCCTTGATGTATATCTCAACCCCGCTTGAAATTAATGCGTAGATACGGGAAATACCCGCAGGGCAACTGAGGAGTATTGCCGAGCGACGAGCACAAGAAGTAAATCAAGCGTAAACAGCCGCTGTGGCTGAGAGATACTCTAAAAGGTAGTAGAGGGAGTCGAGATAGGAAGGTTGTAACCCCGTTCAAGAAGCCCGAAAGCACAAAGGGTTAGCAATTTCTTGCTAACCCTTTGATATTCTTGGTGCCGACGGCAGGAATCGAACTCGCGACCCCCTGATTACAAGTCAGGTGCTCTACCAACTGAGCTACATC